>DTXA01000080.1 GCA_012962735.1 Candidatus Latescibacterota bacterium | reverse complement strand
GTGGCGCTCTAGCTCAGATGGTAGAGCACCGGACTGAAAATCCGGGTGTGCCCGGTTCGATTCCGGGGGGCGCCACCATTTTTTATACCTCCACCGCCCTCCCGGTGCGAGCGCTCTCGTACGCCGCTTCCACCACCCGTATGATCCCCAGTCCGTCCTCCAGGGTGTTGATCTCGGGTTCCCTATCCTCCAATATGCACTGGGAGAGGTAGTCCACCTCTGCTGCATACAGGTCCGCGGGTTCGGCCTGGACTGGCTCCACCAGGAGGTCTGGGGGTGCCTTGTCCTGGAGGGGGTCGTAGGGCCGAACCTCCTTGCTAAGGTAGGCCGTCATCTCCCCGCCTCCGGTCTGGCCTATGGTCCCCTCAGCCAGCAGGCTCCCCCTATCCCCGTACAGCTCCAGGCGGTCCTTGCCGGCAGCGTCGGGGATGTTGAAGAAGGTGTCCACCATTCCGTGGGCGCCGCCCTCGAACAGAAGCAGGGTGGTGGCAGAGTCCTCCACAGGGTACTGGAAGATCTGGGTGTTGACGAAAGCCGCCACCTGCACTATCCTTCCGAGGAACCACCGCAGGAGGTCGTAACAGTGTGTGGCCATATCTATCAGGGATCCACCGCCGCCCTGCTCGGGGTCCTGCCTCCAGGTCCCCGGGATGTCGGGGTACCAGCAGGAAAGCTGGGTCCTGCCCAGCACCGGCCTTCCCAGCCGTCCCTCCTCTATCAGTTCCTTGGCCCTTTTGTGCAGGGGATGGAACTTCATCATATAGCCCTCGATGGCCTTCACCCCGATATCCCGCACGGCCTGTACAATCTCTTCGGCCTCGGAGGCGTTCCGGGCCAGGGGTTTCTCCAAGAGGATGTGTTTGCCCGCTTGGGCTGCCGCTACGGTCTGGGGTCTATGTAGATACACGGGGGTGGCGATGTAAACGGCCTCTACCTCTGGGTCGGCCAGTAAGTCCTCTTCTGAGTAGTATCGCTTGGGCACCCTGTACTTCTCGGCCACCCGGTCCGTGCTCTCCCTCGTCCGGCTCATCACGGCGATGAGCTCGGCGAACCTGGCCTTCTGCATACCTGGTATGGTGCGGCGGTCGGCTATGCCACCGGCTCCAATCACGCCCCAACGCACTTTCTCCATAGCTCCCTCCTGCGAATTCGGAATACCGAAGGGCCCAAAATGCATAACAGGTGCCTCACTCTACCTCTGGACATCGGAAGACCGGCACGATGTCCAACATAGCCTCTTTCCCAGGCGAGATGTCAGGTCGGAGTTGTACTTCTCGCAGGCTGTCCAGACCAGAACAAAGGCCACACCAACTTCGTGGATGTCCCTGCCATTGCCCAGATTAAGCC
>DTXA01000079.1 GCA_012962735.1 Candidatus Latescibacterota bacterium | reverse complement strand
GGAGGCACTGTACACATCCTAAAGCATGTCTCACATTGTATTCGGTTCCCCTCCAGCTTCCGGTAGAACATCACCTCCTTGAGGGGAGCCTCTGAGGCGGTCGGCGTCCCGAAGGCATCCGCCGATATCCAGCGAATTCTCAGCATCCTAAGGACTGCCCCCGACATCCCCCCGGTAATCAGGGCCACAAGGGCCGCGATCCCTCTCCGCAGAAAGCTCCTGCGGGTCAACATCCCCAGGTCTCACCTCCAGAGGGCCTTTATCCTGGCCCAGGTGGATGTCCTCACCTCGGTGGGACCCAAAGCCCTCTTGTCAACGAGGACGATGGTAGAAAGACGAGATACCTTCCCGGTGAGCCCTGTCACGACATCCCCGTTGTAGCTCGGGATGGTGGTGATCCCTTCCCTTACGAATCCCTCTCCCTCTGCGAAGGCCAAGGTTATCATGTCCCTGGAAAGACCTATACCTCTTAAAAAGGTGGACTCGAACTCCGGGCTGAGATCGAAGTACAACACCAGCCCGTCCGGCCTGTTGAAGGAAAAATGGGTGCCTGGTGGATTGAGGAAAGTAAGGCCCTCGGTCCCAGTGCCTTCGATTATCCCATCGTACACATCGAAGCTTATCTTCAGAGCTACTGAGTATCCGAACATCTCGCTCCCTCCAGGCGAGAAGGTGATGACTATGGTTATGTCCCTGTCCACTGCTCCCTCGTTGACGGTAACGCTCGAGCTACCGAGCGCCTGCCAGTAACTTGCGAAGGCCTGATAGGCAAGGGGGATTTTCACATACTCCCACCTAAAGGTCTCCCCTTCGTTCATTACGCAGTAATCCAGGGGTATAGGGGGAATGCCCGAAATCCCCGGGTCCACCCTCCACACGAACCTAACTGAATCCCCCGCCGCACCTTCTACCAGGAGCATCACAGCCGCGCATATCGATAACATCGTCCACATCTCGCACCTCCTTTGGCTAAATAGGGAGGGTCTCACCTTCCTCCCTTAATACCCTATAGTACTCCCTCCTCTCCCCCTTAGAAGGGGCTTTCGGGGGTATTCCTAACACCTCTATCTCTATCAGACGGTCCACCAGGCGCAGCAGGACCCTCTGCCCGGGCCGCACGGCGGTCGAGGGTTTGGCGGCCCTGCTGTCCACGAATATCATCCCACGCTCGCAGGCCTCCTGAGCCCATGTCCTGCGTTTGAGGATTCCGCACCTCTTGAGGAAAAGGTCCACCCGAAGCTTGATATCCAATGAATTACCGTCCACTTTTTTGAACTTTCCTCTGCACCCCATCCCACCGCACCTCCAAATAGAGTCGTTTTCGTTCCTTGGCGATCAGCTCCTTGAAGGCCCCCTGGAGCTTATGCCCCAAGGCCCACTCCCTGATCACGTCCCAATCCCTCTCGAGGTCCAGAGGTCCTCCCGGTCTCCTCCCATACAGCTTGACCAGATAACACCCGGCGAGACCTGCGAAGGGACGGCTCACCTCCCCGGGCTTCAGGGGGGCTATGGCCTTTCGGATGGCCTCGGGAAATTCCTCGATCGCCCTCCACCTGGAGCGTCCGCTCGAGGGGTCCTCGGAGTATTCCCACATAAGTTCCTCGAAGTCCTCCCCGGAAAGGGCCCTTCCCCTTAGAGAATCCAAAAAAGCCAGCGCCCTGGCAGTATCCTCGTTGGAGGGAAAAACTCTGAGAAGTATATGTCTGGCATGCACCTTGTCCCCTTTTCTCTCCTCCACGTAGATAACATGGTAACCTAATCGAGTGTACACAGTGTCGCTCTCCCCGGGTCTCAGGGAAAAAGCCACCAGTTCGAACTCCGGCAGCATCGTTCCACGTTCGAAGTACCCCAGATCCCCCCCCCGCCTTCGGGAGCCCGGGTCCTCGGAATAGGCCCGGGCCAGGGCTTCGAAATCCGTCCCCTCTTGGACCTGTCGCAGCAGACGGGCGGCCTTCCTTTGAACTTCCCGAAGCCGCCCTTCCCCCACCTTGGGTTTCACCAAGATGTAGGCTATATCCACCCGTTCGGGAAGCACCGGTAGGCTGTCCTCATAGGCCTGGTAGAAAGCTCGCACGTCCTCGTCCGAAATATGGACCTTTCTGGCGAGCTTGGCCATGAACTTCTGCTTCAGGAGGTAGTTCCTGAGTTCCTTCCGGAACCTCCTTCTCAGCTCCCTTTCTGTAAGCCCTTCCCTGCGTATAAGATCCTGATATGCCTCCTCGGAGCCCGCATCCCTCCGGATGCGGGCGAGCTGTTCCTCCAAGGCCCGGTCCACCTCCTCCGCCGTTACCTCGAGGGCGGTGTCCTTCTGAGCTTTAACTAAGAGGATGCGGTCTGCGATCATATCGTCCAAGACCTTCTTCTCCAAGGCCCGGAGGGTGGAGTCGTCCGCGACGTACCTTCCCTCTTGTAATAACTCTAATTGAGCACGCTGCTTAACTTCGGAAAGCAGGATAATCTCCTGATCCACCACCGCCACGATGCGGTCCAAGAGTTCTTCTTCCCCTGAGGCGGCCGTCGCCCACAGAAGTGCCATCAGAGCCCACATATATATCTCTCCAAGGGATGATCGTTCGTTAAAGAGGCCTTTCCTTGGATCTCAAAAAGTATCTGAACGAAGCTATATATCCCCTCCGGTGACTCTAAAATGTCCGAGGTCCAATATGTCGAAAGACGGCCTTCATGACATCGGGCTTTGGACCTCGGACTTCGAGCTCTCGCGTATGTCCTCCAAAACCAGCCGGATGGTATCCCTCCCCCTCCAACTGTGCTCCTCAAGGCTGAAAGCGACGTCCACTACATCCCCCCGCTGGGGGGTCCAACCATCCCCCCAGAAACCCCATCCTACCGCCTCCATTCCGTATCCCCTCTTCTCCAGATATAACATCAGATGTTTCCCCTTCCCCATCGACCTGGCCTCCACCACCCGACATCCTCGCATAGCGAACATCGGAGGGGGATATCCATGGCCGAAGGGCTCTAAGGCGTTCAGGACCTTCATCGTGTCTGAGTTAATCTCCTCCGGCTCTATGAAGCAGTCCACCTCTAAGGTGGGCTTTAAGTCTTCCTCATTCAAAAGCTCCCGGGCTGCACAGAGCAGCCCGTCCCGGAATGGTTCGAAGGCCCCCTCCCGAAGGGAGCACCCGGCGGCCAGTTCGTGTCCGCCGAAGGTAAGGAGGTGGTCCGAAAGGCGGGCCAACACATCGGTGATGGGGAAACCATGTATGCTCCTGGCAGAGCCCGTGAGCACCCCCTCCTCCGGGGCTTCGGTCAGGACCAGGGCGGGGCGGTGATACCGTTCCACCAACTTCTGGGCTATCAGGCCCACCACCCCGATGTGCCAGTCCTTCCCCAACAGCACCAACATCTTCTCTTCTAACATATCCCGCTCTTCTATAAAGGCCTCAGCTTCGGCCAGTCCCCTCTCCACCATACGCTGGCGGGCCTCGTTCAGTCGGTTGAGCTCAGAGGCCAGACAGGCGGCCTCCCTTGGGTTCCGGGAGATCAGGAGCTTGAGGGCCATATCCGGGGTGTATATCCTCCCGGCCGCGTTGAGTCGAGGTCCGAGGTGAAACCCTACGGTCGTGACGGTAATGACCTTGTTCAGGTTCCCCGTCACCTCCAAGAGCTTTCGAAGCCCGGGCCTCCGGGAAGCGGCTATGGCCTTGAGGCCCCTGCGCACCATCCACCAGTTCTCGTCCATCAAAGGCACCATATCTGCCACAGTGCCTAAAGCGACCAGGTCCAGGGGAGGGTCGAACGACTTCCCCGAGGCTTCGGCGAGCGCAAGGGCGAACTTGTACGCCACCCCCACTCCGGAGAGCCCCTTGAACGGATAAGAATCGTTCCTCCGATTCGGGTCCACCACGGCCTCGGCCTGGGGAAGTGGGCCTTCCTGGAGGTGGTGGTCGGTGATCACTAAGTCTATCCCCAACTTCTTGGCCCAACGGGCAGCTTTTGAGGAGGAAATGCCGTTGTCCACGGTGATCACCAAACCCGCCCCCATCCTGTAGGCCTGCTCGACCCCGCCAGGTCGTATCCCGTAGCCGTCCAGCGCCCGGTGGGGGAGGAGATAGTGTACCTCTGCGCCTATATCCCTCAGAAACTCCCAAAGCAATGCCGTCCCGGTGACCCCATCCGCGTCGTAGTCGCCGAAGAGCACGATACGTTCTCTCCCCCGAACCGCCTCGAGGACCCGGGAAACCGCCCGCTCCATATCCCGCATCCCGAAGGGGGAATATGACCTCCCCCGCCACCACTGCCGGAACTCCTCCCGGGTTATGCCCCGGTTCCGCAGCAGCACGTCTACCAGCTCCCCCTTTCTGTCGGGGCTTTTGATATGCCAGCGTTCGTAGAACATCGGGACTCTATGGCAATATATAAAGCTTTTCCCTCTATGTCAAGAAGGGACGGTTTGAAACCCGCCCTGCCGAAAGAAAGATGATATCAGGCCTTGGGCCGATCGAATAAAAGAGGCGGGGGAATCCCCCGCCCCTCAGGACCCCGAGGCCTACTCTACTTTCGGGAGGTGCTTCAGGGCCTCCTCTATCTTCTCTTTGGGCAATTCGTAGTCCTCAAGTTTACCCGTAAGGTAGGCGTCGTAGGCGGCGAGGTCGAAGTGCCCATGTCCGCTGAGGGCCAGAAGGATTACCTTGGATTCCCTGGTCTCCCTGCACTTCAGGGCCTCCTCTATCACCACCCTCACCGCATGGGAAGGTTCTGGAGCCGGAATGTATCCCTCGGCCTTGGCGAACTGCACTGCGGCCTCGAACACCGCCCTCTGGTGCCGGGCGACCACCTCGATCTCTCTGAGGCGGTACAGGTGGCAGATGATGGGCGCCATCCCATGGTACCTCAAGCCTCCGGCGTGGATGGGAGGCGGGACGAAGGTGTGGCCCAATGTGTACATTTTAAGGAGAGGGGTCAGACCGGCCTCGTCTCCGTAGTCGTATGCGTATGGTCCCCTGGTGAGGGTGGGGCAGGCCTCGGGTTCAACGCATACGACCCGCAGGTCTTTCTTTGTCCCCTCGAACTTGTCCTTGATGAAGGGGAGGAACAATCCCGCGAAGTTGGACCCTCCTCCGATGCACCCCACGATGATATCCGGATAGTCCCCGGCTATCTCGAGTTGCTTCTTGGCCTCTAGGCCCACGACCGTCTGGTGGAGGAGCACGTGGTTCAGGACGCTGCCCAGAGAGTACTTGGTGTCGTCCCGCTTCATGGCGTCCTCCACCGCCTCGCTGATGGCGATCCCTAAGCTGCCGGGGCACTCGGGGTCCTCCTTCAGCACCTGCCGGCCTGCCTCGGTGTCTTCGCTCGGGCTGGGGATTACCTTGGCCCCCCAGGTCTCCATCAAGACCCTACGGTAGGGCTTCTGGTAGTAGCTCACCTTAACCATGTAGACCTTACATTCCAGCCCGAAGAAGTTGCCCCCCAAAGCCAAGGCGCTGCCCCACTGACCTGCCCCGGTCTCGGTGGCGAGCCTCTTCACCCCTTCCTTCTTGTTGTAGTACGCCTGGGCTACCGCTGTGTTGGGCTTATGGCTCCCAGCAGGGCTCACCCCCTCGTACTTGTAGTAGATCTTGGCCGGGGTGTCCAGTGCCTTCTCCAGGCGCTCGGCCCTGAAGAGGGGGGTGGGCCTCCAGAGCCTGTAGACCTCTTGCACCTCCTCCGGGATATCTATCCACCTCTCCTGGCTCACCTCTTGTTCTATGAGGGCCATTGGGAAGAGGGGGGCGAGATCATCCGGGGTCACCGGCTTGCCGGTCGCGGGATGAAGCACCGGGGGAAGCGGCTCCGGGAGGTCAGGGAGCACGTTGTACCACCTCGTGGGCATCTCCCGCTCGCCCAGCTCGATCTTATAAGGCTTCGCCATGGCTCCTCCTTTGGTATAGGTTTACCTATCGGTTCTTTAAAAAAGCAAAAGCCACGGGCGGGAGGATATGCCCGTGGCCTTTTTCGTCCGCTTAAGGGGTTTTCTTAACCGCCAGCAGGGCATATCCTCCCCCCTATGTGGCCACGCCACCACCAAGCCAACCTCGGAAGGGAAGATATGCCCCTACTCGCCATCATCCGATAGCCCTCCGAAATATACGGCTTGTGCACAAACCACAGTCTAAAAATAATACACCTTTCCACCTTTGTCAAGTAGGTTATATCTGCTTCACGGGAATTCGCCCCCGACGACCAGCAGCGTCGAGGGATTCCTTCTTGACAGATTGAGCGAAAATGGTTACTTTAATTGTGTCATAAATGTTGCTTAAACAGATATACGTTAGATAAAGACCTTTCACGTTGAAATAACCTCTTTCTAAAGGTGGAAGATCTTGGGCCCCTAAAAGATATTAGAGCGGAGGACCTCTTACGAGGCCAAATCCGAGATATTGGCCAAGCTGGACAGCATCTATGCAGAGCTGTCCCGTGAGAGCGAAAGGAACCCGAACCGATTCCGGGAGGCTGTACGAGGAATTTCTGGCGGTCGCCTTCAAGGCCTATCCCTATCGTCTACGTGTCCGTGTTGAAGGAGGACATAGACGTCGTAATGAACCGCATCCTCAGCTTCGACCGACTGTTCAAAAGGGTGTGCACCGCAGAGGGGTTGGCCTATCACATAAGCGCGCCAACTACGACTACCCCGGGATATTCCAAGTGGTCTGCGAGACCAAATCGGAAAGCACCGTCAGGGCCATCCGGATTATATTGCGAGAAGATGACCCAAGAGGAGGTGACCGACGAGGAGCTGGAGAAGGCCAAAGACTCCTTCCTCAACTCCTGGGTGTTCAACTTCAATTCCAAGGCCAAGATAGTCACACTTATGACCTACGAGTATTTCGGGTACCTCAGCGACTTTCTGGGGCGGATCAAGGATGGGGTGGAAAGGGTCACCAAGACGGACGTCCTGCGGGTGGCCAGGAAGCACCTGCACCCGGATGAACTCCAGATTTTGGTGGTGGGAAACGATAAATACTTCGACGAACCCCCCTGGGCCCTATCAATGAGATAGACATAGCCATCCCAGAACCAGAATGATATATCTCCAAAGGGATCCTGGGCTATAGAGACACCGGAGGGACATATGAAACGCCTCTTCCTGATAGACGGCTCAGCCCTAACGTACCGTTCGTACTTCGCCTTCGCCAGGAACCCCCTTATCAACTCCAAGGGGGAGGACACGAGTGCCCCCTATGGTTTTGTGAACTCGCTGTTGAAGCTCTTCCGGGATTACAACCCCGAGTACATAGTGGTGGTCTTCGACACCGGTAAGCCCACCTTCAGGCACGAGAGGTTCCCGGAGTACAAGGCCACCCGCCAGAAAATGCCGGAGGATATGGCAACCTCCCTGCCCCGGATCTACCAGATCTTAGAGGCCATGAACATACCGGTCCTCGAGGTGGAGGGATACGAGGCCGACGACGTGATAGGCACCCTGGCTAAGAGGGCGGTCGAGGAGGGTTTCGAGGCCGTGATCGTGGCCGGGGACAAAGACTTCTTCCAACTTGTGGGGCCCGGGGTTAAGGTCCTCCGGCCCACCAGGACCGGGAAAGAAGAAGGGATGGAATGGGTGGACGAAAAGGGGGTCGAGGAGCACATAGGCGTGCCTCCCGAGAGGGTGCGGGATCTGTTGGCCCTGACCGGGGACACATCGGACAACATCCCGGGGGTCCCTGGGGTGGGGGAGAAGACAGCGAGAGCTCTTGTGAGATCCTACGGCGATCTGGAGGCAGTGCTGGCGCGTTCTGATGCGGTAGCCAGAGATAAGGTTCGGGAGAACCTGAAGCAGTTCGCGGACCAGGCCAGGCTCTCAAAGGAGCTGGTGACTATCCGGACCGACGTGCCCATAGAGGATGTCTTGGAGAAGCCCTTATCTCTTGAAGACTTCCACTTCCAGGGCTTCAACCGGCCCGCCCTCCAGGAGCTCTTCAAGGAGCTCGAATTCCGGCGTTTCCTCCGGGAGATCACGGTCGAAGAAGCCATCCAAGAGGTTCACACCCGCCTGGCCGAGGCCGAGGACCTCGAGGAGATCGCCCGGAGGGCCAAGGCCCAGGGCTTCGTCTCCGTGGACATAGAGACCACGAGCACCGAGCCCATGAGCGCTGAGATCGTAGGGGTGTCCCTAAGCCTTTCACCAGGGGAGGCCTTCTACATCCCCGTTGGGCACATCTTGGGGCCGAACGTCCCTTGGGCGAAGGTCAGGGATGTCTTAGGGTCGGTGTTGGAGGACGAAAAGGTGGAGAAGTACGGCCAGAACGTGAAATACGATATGATAGTGCTATCCCGGCAAGGAGTGGAGCCCAAAGGCTTCACCTTCGATACTATGATCGCCTCGTACCTCTTAAATCCCTCGGGCCGCCAGCACAACTTAGAGGTCCTCAGCCTCACCTACCTCGGCAGGAAGATGGTTCCCATCTCGGACCTCATAGGTTCGGGGAAGAAGCAGCGCAGCTTCTCGGAGGTCCCGGTGGAGCAGGCCGCGAAGTACTCCGGAGAGGATGCGGAGGTGGTGCTGAGGCTCAAGGAGTTCCTGGAGCGGGAGCTGGAGTCGAGGGCCCTTGCACCCCTCTTCAGGGAAGTGGAGATGCCCTTAGTGGAGGTGCTCAAGGACATGGAGATGCACGGGATGAAGGTGGATGGGGAGTACCTCCGCACCATGTCCCTCCAGGTGGAGGCGGAACTCAAGAAACTTGAGGAGGAGATCTACCGCATGGCCGGGGAGCGGTTCAACATCAACTCCACCCAGCAGCTCGGCCACATCCTCTTTGAAAAGCTCAAGCTCCCAGTGATACGCCGCACCAAGACAGGGTACTCCACCGATGTGGGGGTGCTCGAGGCCTTGGCCGGGGAGCACGAACTCCCCCGCAGGGTGCTCGAGTACCGCCAGCTCGCCAAGCTCAAGTCCACTTACATAGACGCCCTTCCCAAGCTCATCCACCCCGAGACCGGCCGTATCCACACATCCTTCAACCAGACAGTAACCGCCACCGGGAGGCTCTCCTCCAGCGACCCCAACCTCCAGAATATCCCCATCCGCACCGAGCTCGGAAGGCGGATCCGCCAGGCCTTTGTAGCGCCGGATGAGGACCACCTGCTGCTCGACGTGGACTATTCTCAGATAGAGCTGAGGATACTCGCCCACCTCTCCGAAGACAGAAACCTGATGGCCGTCTTCCGTGAGGGGGGGGACATCCACACCCGCACGGCCTGCGCCATGTTCGGGGTGCCACCCCAGTTCGTCACCCTTGAGCTTCGAAGGAGGGCCAAGACCATAAACTTTGGCATCATCTACGGCATGAGCCCGTTCGGCCTTGCTGAACAGCTCGGCATCAGCCGGCACGAGGCCAGGGCCCTCATAGACCAATACTTCCGCCAGTACCCCGGGGTTAAAGCCTACGTAGACCGGACCCTCGAGGACGCCCGCAGGAGGGGATACGTCACCACGCTTTTGGGCAGGAGGCGTTACCTGCCGGAGGTCCACAGCCCCAACCGCCAGATAAGGGAGTTCGCAGAGCGTACAGCCATCAACACCCCGGTCCAGGGCACGGCCGCAGATCTAATAAAGATGGCGATGGTAAGGGTATGGCGGAGGCTTAAGGAGGGGGGATACGAAGCTAAGATGATCCTCCAGGTGCACGACGAGCTGGTGTTCGAGGTAGATCGGAAGAG
>DTXA01000078.1 GCA_012962735.1 Candidatus Latescibacterota bacterium | reverse complement strand
GTGGAACAGGGTGGTCTTCACAGCGCCGTTGGGGCCGATGAGGGCCTTGATCTGGCCCCTTCGAACCTCGAAGCTCACCCCTCTGAGGGCCATCACGCCCCCGAAGGACTTCTCCACTCTTTCCACTTTCAACAGCGCTTCCGACATAGCGAGCCGAATTTATAATGTTGACAATATCTTCAACATTTCCTTAACCCTGGATATGTAGCTATGTCGCTCCAACACCGCCTTTTGTCCTTCCAAGGAGACCCTCCTCCTCTCCTCCTCGTGGCTCAGGTAGTAATCTATCTTATCCCGAGCATCCACTATACCCGAGAAAAACACCAAATGTTCGCCGTCTTTCAATATCTGAAAGCCTCGGACCTCCTGGTACAGCAGGAACCCACCGCAGGCTAAGGTGTTCCAGAGTCTGTTGGAGACAGCGCCGGTTCTGCTCCGCATGCCTAAGAAAGAATGGAGCCCCAGTAGTATCTTGGTGTTCTCGCACACGATCCTGTAGTCCTCTCCGAACACCCGCCGGTTTGGAACCCTGCAGTATCCCCTAAGGCCTTCCCAACCATTCCCCCAGACGGTAAGCTCGTACTTCCTTCCCAAGAACTTCAGGAATTTCATCCTATATTCGTCCCCGGAGTTGTTCCCTATAAAGGCGACCTCGGAAGCGGCCTCGGCCCGCGATAGAGAACTTGGCGTCTTAGGCAGGTAATACGCCTGGGGCAGATGGAAGGCCCTGATCTCCTTAGATCGGAAGTCCTCCACATCCCTCGGAGACACCGTGAAAAAACAGGTCACCCTTCTCGCCCTGTCCAGGGTCTGCTCGTCGATGATCTTACAAGAATCGAAATACCACATCACGGTGGGGCAGAGGCCCGAAGCGTAGCCTATGGTTTTGGGATACAGATGCAAAGCCTTAGAGAAGTACACCACATCCGGCCTCCATCGCCGTAGGGCCCGTCTGAAGAGGAAGTTAGTCAGAGCCTCACCCACCCAACTTGCGACCTTGACATCGTCGAAGACCTTGACCCTAAACCCCAGACATTTGAAGGCCTCTTTTACAGCGTACTCGGTCCTTCGGACTTCTCTCGCCCTCCCTACAATCAAAGCCCTTGGCATCTACCGACATCGATCTGGACAACCTTTACTTGGCCATACATTCCACCGCATCCTCGGCAAAGGCTATCAGTTCGGAGGCTTTCTTGGTGTACGAGAAATCCCTGTTTACCCTCTCGTACCCATGCATTCCCATCTCTATGCTTTCGTCTCTGTGCTCTATCATCCATCGCAGAACATCAGCCACATCTTCCTCGGTGAAATCTTGGGGTACAAGCCTACCGGTTACGCCGTCTAAGACCGCCTCCGGGATGCCCCCGGTCCGGCTCCCCAATACGGGCAGGGCAAATGCGTTGGCCTCCAGAAAAGCTATCCCGAACCCCTCCACCTCGCACCTGGCCCCGTCGTACAGGGACGGCATCACGAATATGTCGGCGTTTCGATAGATATCCATCAGCTCCTCTCCGCCGACGAAACCTCGCAACGTCACACGGCCCTCCATCCCGATCCGGCGGATGAGCTCCTCCAAGGGTGCTTTGTTCCCCCTTCCCACGACCTCGTATCGTACAGGGAAATCCCCGGACAGAAGGCTTAGGGCCTTGACGACGATGTGTATTCCCTTTCTCCACGCCAGGCGGGCTACGGTTAATAATGTTATGGTTCCCCTCGAGAAGGGCGCGGCTCGGCCCCTTATGCCCAGGAACTCGTCGGCGACCCCCGGGTGCAATACCAGCGTGTTCTTCCGTCGCAAGGGGAACACCCTGTCGACCAGCCTGCAGGTAAACTGACTGTTAGCGACGACGCCGGCTGTGCATTTGAAGATGGGGAATAGCATAAGCCTCTTTAGAGGGTTAAGCTTCAAGTTTCTGTGGACCCTGAGGATGTCGTTGCCATGGAAAAACAGGAAATAAGGTACTCCGAAGGATTTGTGGAAGAGAAATACAGGATACGAAAGGACGCTGAAATTTCCGCACAGGATAACGTCGAAAGGGAACTGGTTGTGTATCTCCTTCATACCATCGTACCAGGTGTAATATCGACTTATCCCCCTCTCCCATACCCTGAAGGTGGGCACACCGAGGTCTACCTCCCTCTCACGGCGGACAGTAAAGACGGCGATCTTGCCGTCGGGGAAGTGGTCGACGAGCCCCTTGTAGTAGGCAGCTATACCCCCAAAGCTCGGAGGAAAATCATAAGTTACCAGCAGATACCTCCGCATATCTTGCCCTTCGACCCCCTCTTACCAGATCTACATCAGGTATAACCTCCTATAGGGTCCATCCTGGGAGATCAGGTCCTCGTGGGTCCCCTGCTGCACGATCCTCCCCTCCTCGAGGACTACGATTCGGGAGGCGTGGCGCACTGTGGAGAGCCGGTGGGCGATTACAAATACCGTCCGGCCCTCCATAAGCCTTGCGATCGCATCCTGGACCAACGCCTCGGACTCCGGGTCCAGGGAGGAGGTGGCCTCGTCCAATATCAGTATTGGAGGGTTTTTGAGCAAAGCTCGGGCGATGGCCAGCCTTTGACGTTGCCCTCCGGAGAGCCTTATTCCTCTATCCCCTATGATGGTGTCGTATCCCTGGGGCAGGCGCTCTACGAACTCGTGGGCGTTTGCGGCCTTGGCCGCCTCGACCACCGCCTCCAAAGGGACGTCTGGCCTTCCGTAGGCGATGTTGTTGCGCACGGTGTCGTTGAAGAGCACCACCTCCTGGGAAACGATCCCCACGAGGTTGCGCAGCGAACTTAATCTGTACTCCCGGAGGTCCACCCCGTCCAAGAGGATCCGGCCCTCGGTGGGGTTGTAGAAACGGGGTACCAGGTCCACCAAGGTGGTCTTGCCAGCACCGCTGGGCCCCACTATGGCCAGCGCCTCACCCTTGCTAACGTAAAGGTCTATGTCTTTCAAGACGTAAGACCTCTCGTCAAATGCGAAGGAGACCCCACAGAACCTCACCCCCTCCCGCACGTCCTCCGCCTCCCTGGTCCCTTCGTCCCGCACCTCCGGCTCTATGTCCAGGACAGAGAAGATGCGTTCGGCGGCCGAGATCCCGACTTTGATGTTCCCGTATACATTGCTGAGGTTCTTTATGGGCTGCATCATCAGCAGGGAGGTAAAGAGGAAGGTCATGAATTCCTCTGGACGGAGGTCCCCGCCGGAGAGCACCTGTCGCCCTCCGAACCACAACAGCAGCACAGCGCTGGCGGTTCCCAAAACCTCGGAGATCGGGGCGGAGAGCCGCCTCACCCTGGCGAACTTTACCAAGTGGCGCATCAGCTTCCCTGTGGCTTGACGAAAACGGGTCTGTTCGAAGGACTCCATAGCGAATGCCTTGACCACCTTTATGCCGGATAGTGTCTCCTCTAAGGCCCTGGTGACCTCGGCCATGCCCTTCTGAGAGCGCACGGAGTACTTCTTTATCTTCCGGCCTATCCCACGGATGATCCAGTAGCTTACAGGTGTGAGGACCATAGTGAGCAGGGTGAGCTTCCAGGAGAGAACCACCATAAGCCCTAGGTAGAACAGGACCATAAAGGGTTCGCGGAGGAGGCCTATCAAGGTGGAGTGGAGGGCATGGCTGAGGAGGGACACGTCGTTGGTGATCCGGGAGATCAACGTCCCTGTGGAGCTGTGGTGGAAGAAGGAGAGGGGGAGGTACAGAAGATGGGTGTAGAGCCTGTCCCGGAAGTTCTTGATCAAACCCTGTTCTACGATAGCCATCAACACCCATTGCAGGTACCCGACCATATTCTTCACCAATACGAGTCCGAAGATCACCAAACACAGCCTGAAAAGCGTCTCCTGAGGGGTTCGCCCGACCATAACCTTGTCCGTGTACCCCCTCAGATGGTATTTTATCCAATCCAGGCCGCCCTTCACCACCGGAGGGGCGGGGGTGGAATCCCGCTGTAAAGTCCCCTTGGCCTCGGTGTGGAATATGTTCCTCATAAAGGGCGCTATGGTCCATACGCTTAGGCTGCTCATGGAGGCGTAGAGCATGCCGAGGACCATGGTCGCCACGAGCACGGGCCAGAGGGGTCCTACTCCCTTCAGGATGCGCAGGAACGTCCTGAGCATAGCCATCTCCGGATTTCTAAAGATAACATCTCCCCTGGCAAGGGGCAAGGATTTTATGCGCCTCCGATTCTTCCTGTTTCCCAACTTTCTGCATTCTCTGTGATCTCTTTCGGAAATTCGGTTGACTTCGGAAAGAGTACGTTGTATCTTTGGGTAGGAACCAAGGAGGGGGTATGGATGCCCTGATCCGGAAGGCCGAGGCGCTCATAGAGGCGCTGCCGTACATAAGGAAATTCCGGGGTAAGGTGGTGGTGGTTAAGTACGGTGGGAGCGCGATGGCGTCCCGGGCCGAAAGGAGTTTCCTGTTGGACCTGGTGTTCTTAGAGACCGTGGGGATGCGGCCTGTGCTGGTACACGGAGGTGGACAGGCCATAAGTAAGAGGATGCGGGAGGAGGGCATAGAGGCACAGTTCGTGCAGGGGCTGCGGGTCACCGACGAGCGCACCATGGAGATCGTGGAGGAGACGCTGTTCAAGGTCGTGAACCGGTGCCTTGTAGAGGGGATACGCAGGCTTGGGGGGAAGGCCGAGGGGCTATCGGGCAAGGACCACGGCATTCTACATGTACAGCGACATCGGGTCAAGATGCGGGGGCGCGAAGTGGACATAGGCTTCGTGGGGGACGTGCGCTGGGTGGACCCAGAACCCATCCTGCGGCTCTGTAAGCGTGGCGTCATCCCCGTGGTGGCCCCCATAGGCCTCGGGGGGGACGGCAGGGCGTACAACGTGAACGCCGACACGGCTGCAGGGGAGATCGCAGCGACACTTAAGGCCGAGAAGCTCGCCTTCCTCACCGACGTGGCGGGGATATTCAAGGACCCGGAGGAGCCCGAAAGTCTGATATCCACGCTCTCCGCCGGGGATGTGGAAGGGCTCATCGAGCGAGAGGTGATAAGTGGGGGGATGATACCAAAGGCCAGGGCCTGCGCCGAGGCCGTCAGGAAGGGAGTGCGCAAGGCCCACATCGTGGACGGCAGGGTGCCCCACGCCCTGCTTTTGGAGATCTTCACTGACCGCGGTATAGGCACGGAGATAGTGCCTTAGGTTCGAGGTCCGAAGTTCAAGGTTCTTTGGGCATATTCTTGTGGCTTTGGTGGTAGACGACGGGGAAAGGGATGGCATCGCCGGCCGAGGAGATGGAGGCTTTAAGGCAACAGGCCTTCAATTGTACCGACTGCGACCTGGCCTGCACCCGGAGACATGTGGTCTTCGGGGAGGGGAACCCTTATGCAGAGGTGGTGTTGGTGGGCGAGGGTCCGGGGGAGTGGGAGGATCGAACCGGGAGGCCCTTTGTGGGGAGGGCTGGGAAACTTCTGGATGCGGCTCTGAAGGAGGCCGGACTCAGGAGGGAGGAGTTGTACATCACCAACATCGTCAAATGCCGGGCTACCTCCGAGGTGGGAGGGCGCCTCCGTAACCGCCCTCCCCGTGTCTCCGAGGTGAGGGCGTGCCGGAAGTGGCTGGAGGCACAGCTCCGAATAATACATCCCGAGGTGCTCGTGTGCATAGGCGGGCCGGCGGCTTCCCTCCTGCTCCACAAGGGCTTCAAAATGACCGATGAGCGGGGGAAGTGGTTCCCGGACACACCTTACGCCCCCTTAGCTATGGCCGTGTTGCATCCGGCCTACGTCCTCCGCCAGGATGGGGAGGACTTCCTGAGGGCCCGGGAGCTTCTGATAGAGGACCTCAGGAAGGTTCGGGAAAGGTTATAGCGGTCAGCAAACAGCCATGGGCATCTTATTTGAGCTAACCCTTTGTTTTTACAGGTTGTAAAGTGAGGGAGCGATGCGGACACAGGAGGTGATAACTGCGGAGGCACAATACCTCGTGCACACCTATACCCGTCCTCCCTTTGTGTTGGAACGGGGCAACGGTATGCACCTCTTCGACACGGAGGGGAACAGGTACTTGGACTTCGTCAGCGGTATAGGGGTAAACGTCTTGGGGTATGGAGACTACGAGGTGTTGGAGGTCCTCGGGGAGCAGGCCCGACGCCTCATACACACCTCCAACCTATTCTATACAGAGCCCCAGGTGGTGTTGGCCAAAATGTTAGTCGAAAGGTCGTTTGCAGATAGAGTCTTCTTCTGCAACAGCGGGGCGGAGGCTGTAGAGGCCGCCTTGAAGTTCGCCCGCAGGTGGGGACACGAGCGCTTCTCCTCCCCCAAGACCCGGGTCCTGGCCATGCATAACTCCTTCCACGGTCGCACTTATGGGGCCCTATCGGTTACAGGGCAGAGCAAGTACCACAGGGGATTCGAGCCCCTGCTGCCCGGGGTCGATTTCGCACAGTTCAACGACCTGGATTCGGTGGAGAAATCCCTCACCCCCCAGACCTGTGCGGTCATTGTCGAGCCCCCGCAGGCGGAGGGCGGGGTGATCCCGGCCCAGAGGGAGTTCCTCCAAGGGCTCAGGGAACTTTGCGACGAACGTGGGATGCTCCTGATATTCGACGAGGTACAGTTCGGACTGGCCCGGAGCGGGGAGCTCTTCACATATCAACACTACGGCGTGGAGCCGGACATCGTAACCTTGGCCAAGCCCTTAGGCGGGGGACTCCCCTTAGGGGCGGTGCTGGTGCGGGAGGAGGTGGCGCAATATATAGGGCCGGGAGACCATGCCTCCACGTTCGGCGGGGGGCCCCTGGCCTGTTCGGTTGGGATAAAGGTGTTAGAGAAGCTGTCCGACCTCCAGTTCCTCCGTAAGGTCAGGGAGAACGGAGAGTACCTGCACAGCCGGCTTATGAGGCTCCAAGCTCGTAGATCCGAGGTCAAGGAGGTCAGGGGCATAGGGCTCATAGCTGGGGTGGACACGGAGTTCGAGGCCAAGGCCTTGGTCGAGGAGTTCCGCAAGCGGGGGGTGTTGGTGTGCACAGCGGGTTCTAATACCCTCCGGTTCATCCCGCCCCTCATCGTGGAACAGCGGCACATAGACGAGGCAGTGGACGTGTTCCACGAGGTCCTCGAGCAGGGCGTGCAGGCATAATTTAGCGAAGCGAGGAACTCTTTGGGGCTGTATAGGAGGAGAGATGGGGACCATCGAGAAAGTAGTTCTGGCGTACTCCGGCGGGCTGGACACTTCTGTGATCATCCCCTGGTTGAGGGAGCGTTACGGATGCGAGGTCGTGGCCATGACCGCCGACCTGGGCCAGGGGGATGACATGGAGGCCCTCCGAGAGAAGGCGTTGAGGAGCGGGGCGAGCAAGGTGTATATAGAGGACCTGAGGCAGGAATTCGTGGAGGAGTTCATATTCCCTGTGCTCAGGGCTGGGGCGGCCTACGAAGGGGGATACCTTTTGGGAACGGCCTTCGCCCGGCCCCTCATAGCCCGCCGCCAGGTGGAGATCGCCGAAAAGGAAGGGGCGGACGCGGTGGCCCACGGGGCTACTGGGAAGGGTAACGACCAGGTGCGCTTCGAGCTTACCTACAAGGCCCTCAACCCGGACTT
>DTXA01000077.1 GCA_012962735.1 Candidatus Latescibacterota bacterium | reverse complement strand
CGAATAGGAGGTAGAAGAGGGCAAACAGCACCGCAGTAAATATGACCCTCTCCCTGTTCGCCCTATAGAACGGAACGAAATCTCTTCTGAGGTAGGCCAAAGCAGCCAATATCGCCATACCGCCGATTAGAAGTTGGAGGATGGAGGTTGGAAGTTGGAAGTTGGGGGTTGGAAGGTGGAAAAATGATTGCCCAAGGAGGGGAATCATCCTCCTCATCCCTTCCAACTGCCTGGCTAAGATGTCCCCTATCGTATGGGTCCTGAGATACGTGAGGGCGGTGGGGAGGTCTCCTCCGCTCGCGTATTTGTCCTCCCAGCTATCGAACCACAGGGCGTGGGTTATGGTTGTAATTGTAGAAGGGATTCCCATACCTCTTATAATTGTAGGCCAGAAGGACGGAAGCGGCTATCAAATAGAACAGGAGATAAACGATTATCCCCCTCTCTTTCAGGGCCCTCGTCCTGTATATCATCATCGCCGAGAGGACGAAGGAGATCGGGAGAGACTGTCCGGTCCCCTTGGTCAGGTAAGCCAGGCCGGCGCAGAAGCCGGCCGCCGCCCAGCAACGCCACCGCGAGAAGCCCCTGACGGTGTAGTACCAACTGGCGAAGAACAGCAGGACGAACAGCGACTCGCATATCGCCCGCGAGGATTCGCGTATGAATTCCTGGTTGATGCTGAGGAGGAAGGTGGCCAGGAGCGCCACATCATCGCTATACAGGCGCCTAGATAGGGCGAAGACGGTGACCAGGGCCATCACCCCTATCGTCAGGCTGAGGAGCTTAGATTTCGTGAAGTAGGCCCACTCCCTCTCGGCGAACAACGAGATAAGGGCTGGGTAAAGGGGATGCCTGTTGCCATCCGTCAGGGCCTCACGCTCCCTTATCCTCAACCCCAGCCGCAGGTAGGAGCGCTGGTCGAAGGCGCTGGAGTTCCAGTTAGCCCTCACCTCCATCAGCCCCGCAGCGAGGAAATGGCCGATGACCAGGGTCATCATCAGGCACACCACCATCCTCCTAGCCAACTCAAACTTATCCTTTCTGAGCACGCTAATCCCCTACCTCCTAACCCTTATCCTCTCCAACAGAATCCTATCATCGGCCATCCGTGCCCCCTCCTCATCGAAGGCCGGCAGGCGCTCCATCGTCCCCTCATTATACATCCCCACCTCAAGCTGGTAGTCACCGCCGGGGGCATCTGGCCTCACCGGGATCTCATACTCGTCCACGATGACTTCGCCAGGAAGCCAACCGGTCGTCGGGTAGGTTCCCCCTACAGGGATGCTGTCCCTCTGCCCCCAGATACGATTCTGGGCGTCGAGCAGGTGGGTGAAGACCTTGTAGCTGGTCTCCATCTTCTT
>DTXA01000076.1 GCA_012962735.1 Candidatus Latescibacterota bacterium | reverse complement strand
TTTCGATATGGCTTTTATCCAGCCAGCCGGGAAATCTTTTCAGAAACGTCTGGAAGTGAGAAAAGAAATTTTCGGCTAAATTAACGGTTCTGATTCGATATCTCCACTGTTCGGGATAGTCCAGATAAACGGTTAATTTAGACCAGTTTCGATGAAAGCAGTCAATCATATCTTTCTCATCTTCCCATGTTCGGATGAAGTGTTCGGCTCTCCTATTGCATTCCTCTTTCTCATCGGGAGCAAAGATTTCCCAGTATTGTTTATGAAATTGCATTCTTTTTCTCCAGGATCGGTCATGAAGTTTTTGATATAATTCTCTCTGGAAATGCCACAAGCACAATTGATGGGCGCTTGAATTTGTCCACACATCCTGATAAGCGCCCACAGCGCCTCTGGCGTCGTCACTGACCAACAATTCGACCTGCCATAATCCTCTTTGTTTTAACCGACGGAACAATTTTCGCCAGTTGGCCCGGCTCTCCGATTCACAGCCCAGCCAATCCAACAAATGTGCCTTTCCTGAAAAATCAACGCCTATAGCAACAAGGCAAACACCTTTCCGTTTCGATAAACGAAATCGTCCGTACACGCCGTCAACAACCAGAATCCTTATATCTGACTCAATTTTGCTTTGACGCATCTTTTTAAGTTGTTCCTCTACAAAATCCTTTAAATGACTGATACAACTTGCCGATAAACCCGTGGAAAACAACTTGCGGGATAAAGCGCTGATCCGTCGTGTGCTCATACCGCTGATATACATCTCTAACATGGCTTCTTTTAGAAGATCAAACCGCTTAACATATCTATCCGTAAACAAACAAATCTCTTGATAGGCATTTCTAACCCTCGGTATGCGAACATTTTCCAGAAATCCGATAGGCGTTTCAATCACCTTCCGAATTCGAAAGCCCCAACGTTTGCGGATATTCCCTCGATGATAACGCGGTGTACCGATAATTTCCTGATCCCGGAATTCGATCAACGCTTTTTCTAATTCTTCTTTTAAAAAGGCTAAAAATTTTTTCTGGCATTCATTATAAACTTGATTTAAGAAGTCAGAAAATTTA
>DTXA01000075.1 GCA_012962735.1 Candidatus Latescibacterota bacterium | reverse complement strand
GCGGGCCCGTCCCGCTGTCGAGCGGGCCATCCGCATTGGGGCCCCGGGAGGAGGATACGCCTTAGCCATAGGCGGGGAGACATATCCTGGCGTGAACCCGGAGACCTTAATCAAAGTGGTGGAGTACGCCAAAGAAATCGGCAAATATGTCTCTAAGAAAAGTTTTTCGCTTCGCTCAGATACTTTTTGGAACTGTAAATATTTAATCCAACTCTAGGGACGATGAAGGAGTTCACGACCTCCCTCTTGGACTTTTTATTTCCTCCCTCATGCCCCCTCTGCGGTGGGGGTCCGGAGGGTGGGGAGGCAGGGGTCTGTCCGAGGTGTTGGGAAGAGATAAAGGGGGCCTTCCGGGGGGAGCTTTCGGAGACGGCCTGGGGAGGGGCTCTCTTCGTCTTAGCTGGGTTCGAGGGAAAGGTACAGGAGGCCATTCACCTGATGAAGTACCGGCACCGGCCGAGCATAGGGAGGGTGTTCGGAAGGTATTTGGGGGAAGCGCTCTCAGAGTACCCCCGCTTCCGGGACTTGGACATCGTGGTCCCTGTCCCGCTGCACTGGAAGCGCAGGAGGGGACGAGGGTACAACCAGAGCGAAGGAATCGCCCTGGAGGTTGGGAAAGTACTGGGGGTGCCGGTGGAGAGGGCTCTCAGGCGGACGAGGAACACTCCATCCCAGACGGGGCTGGACGCCCAGGAGAGGGAGGAAAACGTAAGGGACGCCTTCCGGGCCAGAAGGGCCTTCGAAGGGGAGAAGATGTTGCTGGTGGACGATGTCCTGACCACCGGGGCGACCGCATCCGAATGCGTCAGGGCACTGTTGGAGGCCGGAACAGGGGAGGTGGTTGTGGCTGTGGTGGCGAGGCCGGCCTTAAGCTGATGTCTCGTGCAGAAGCTGGATGAAGACAGCGGTTGTCTATCCGTAGTCCGTGATCACCCGGATTCCCCGGTCCCGCTTTGTGTCTGTTCCCATCCTCATGCGTCGGTCGGTCTGGGGTAGACCCCTGAGGGGTCTCCACGTTGACCTTGAGCACAGAGTAAAGGGGCCCGCCACACTTCCGGCAGACGCATGTACAAAACCCCCAAAAGGTTATCCGTCCTAACAGGTAAGGTGCAGGGCGGCGGCTACCTTCCTGCCCTCCTCGGCCAGCTTGTTGAACCGCTCGCAGGCCTCTTGGGTCCCCACGGCCTCTAAGACGATCCCCGCCTTCCTAAGGCACTCCTCGGCCTCCCGGGTGACCTGCATCCTTCCGTAGTACCCCGTGCCCACGATCAAGACTTCGGGTCTGGCCTCCAAAACCTCTTCGAGGTCGGAGGGCCTGAGCTCGTGTCCCTCCTCCCTCCACCAGTTGGGCCGCACCCTGTCGGGAAGGATTATGAGGTCGTCCGTGTACGAGTTGCCGTCTACGATGACCCTTCCGAAGCTGTAAGAGGTGATGCGCATCCCTACCTCCCAAAGGCGGCACTGCCTAAGAACGTGGCCGCGCCCCTGAGTTCCTCCTCTATGCGGAGCAGTTGATTGTACTTAGCCGTACGATCCGTCCTCGATACCGATCCGGTCTTTATCTGGCCGGTGTTACAGGCCACGGAGAGGTCGGCTATGGTGGTGTCCTCGGTCTCCCCCGACCGATGGGAAACTACGGCCCTGTATCCAGAGCGACGGGCGAGGTCTATGGTCTCCAAGGTCTCAGTGAGAGTCCCTATCTGATTGACCTTGATGAGAATTGCATTGGCTATCCCCTGCTCTATCCCCTCCCGGAATATCTTCGGATTCGTCACGAAAACGTCGTCCCCCACGAGCTGTATCCTGTCCCCCAGCTTCTGGGTTAGCAACTTCCATCCCCTCCAGTCGCCCTCGGCCATGCCGTCCTCTATGGATACGATGGGGTATCTCTCGACCCAATCCTCGTAGAACGCGACCATCTCCTCGGAGGTGAGCTTCCTCCCTTCGGCGTCCAGATGGTAAAGTCCATCCCTATATAACTCGCTTGCGGCGGGGTCCAGGGCTATTGCGATGTCGTCCCCCGGCCTGTACCCGGCCCGCTCTATGGCCTCTATCAGGACCCGGAGGGGCTCCTCGTTGTCCTTCAGGTCCGGGGCAAAGCCACCTTCGTCCCCCACGGCCGTGGTGTATCCCTTCTCCTTCAGGAGGGCCTTCAGGTGATGAAACGTCTCCACCCCCATCCTCAGGGCCTTCCGGAAGCTTCCAGCCCCCACCGGCACGATCATGAACTCCTGGAGGTCCACGTTGTTGTCGGCGTGCTTGCCGCCGTTGAGGATGTTCAGCATCGGCACGGGGAGTGTCTTGGCCGCCG
>DTXA01000074.1 GCA_012962735.1 Candidatus Latescibacterota bacterium | reverse complement strand
GGAGGAAGGGCCATATTTTCCGGCCAACGAACCGGATTCGGACACCCCCAGCAAGCTCTTCGCAAAGCTTGAGGGGATGGATGCGATAGCCGTGCCCCACCATACCAAGTACGGCGGCAGGACTGACTGGGACCAGCACGACCCCGAGTGGGAGCCTGTGGTCGAGATATATTCCATGTGGGGCTCTTCTGAGCTTTACGGGGAACATTCGGTGCAGGCGGCATGGGAGAGGGGTTACAGGTTAGGGGTGATAGCTGGCTCGGACGACCACACCGGCCATCCGGGCACTCCTCCCGGAGGCCTGGCATGCCTGCTAGCAGGGGAGCTTACCAGGGAAGCCCTCTTCTACGCTCTGAGGTCGAGGAGGTGCTACGGGACCACGGGAGCACGGATCCTCTTGGACTTCAGGATGAACGGCGTTCCCATGGGCGGTACGGTGAAGGACACGAGGGACCTTGAGGTGCACCTCAGGGTCGCAGGCACGGCTCCCGTAAAGGTGGAGATAGTTAAGGACTCGGAGGTGGCCTACAGCCGGGAGGTCGAGGGTAGGGAGTTGGAGGTACGTTGGAGGGATAGGGGCGGAAGGGGTCGGTACTACTACGTGAGGGTGATCCAGGCGGACGGGCACATGGCCTGGTCCAGCCCTATATGGACGGAATGAGGGGGGGACATGTCCAAGAGGCGTCTCTTCACATCGGAGTCGGTTACGGAAGGGCATCCGGACAAGGTGGCGGACCAGATATCGGACGCGATATTGGACGCTATGTTAGCTCAGGACCCCTACAGCAGGGTGGCGGTGGAGACCCTGCTCACCACAGGGATGGTCCTCGTGGCGGGGGAGGTCACCACGGACTGTTACGTGGACATACCTACGGTCATAAGGGATACTATAAGGGATATCGGATATACCGACGCCGAGTACGGCCTTGACTACCACTCCTGCGCGGTGCTCACAAGTATCCACGAACAGTCCCCGGACATAGCCCAGGGCGTGTTGGAGGGCGAAGGGCTACATATGGAGCAAGGGGCCGGGGACCAGGGGATGATGTTCGGGTT
>DTXA01000073.1 GCA_012962735.1 Candidatus Latescibacterota bacterium | reverse complement strand
GTCAACGTCCTCGGCCGATTTATGCTCCCCGCCGTGACAGGTCGTGCAGTCCAACCCGCTTTTCCCATGCTGGCTCAGCCTCCAATCCGAGACGATCTCAGGCGTGAGCTTGAAATGACAGTTGACACACTCCTTTCCCTCCTGAGCCCAAATGGGAACGGACAGAAGGAATGAGAAGCAAAGGGATACACAGAGGATAAACCTTCCCATCTTACACCTCCCATATAGATTTTTGGAATGCGATGATTTAGTCATGGCATTTCATATTCGCCCCGTGGAGCGGTTTTCCCGCTCTGATAGATGCATTGAGGCTCCTCGGCCAGGGGATCACCTCCCCTTCCATAAGCTCTGGCCCGGCAGCCACCGCAGACGTATTTGAACTCGCATACCCCACATTTGCCTTTAAGCCGTTCGGGGTCTCTCAAAACTTTGAAAAGCTCGGCCTCCTCCCATATCTCCTTTATCCCCTTCTCCCTTATGTTTCCGGCGTCCAGGGGGAGATATCCGCACGGCTGGACATATCCGAGGCTCGATATGAAGCAGACGTTTATCCCGGCGAGACAACCAAGCCTCCTCCTGCCCTTATAACCGGCTATTCGGAAATAATGAGGGGCGCAGGTGGCCTTGAGGGCCAGATTCACCTCCTTTGAACGCCTGTGAAGCCAGTTTAAAACCCTCTCGTATTGAACGGGAGAGAGCTGGGATCTCTCCTCTATCTCAAGGCCGCAGCCGACGGGGACGAGCAGAAAGAGGTGCAGGGCTTCAAGCCGTAGCTTGAGACAGAGGTCCATTATGGCCGGCAGATCCTCGACGTTCTGTTTGGTGACGGTCGTGTTTATCTGCACCTCAACGCCGTGGGATTTGAGCCTTTCTATCCCCCGCATCGCCCTTTCGAACGCCCCTTCCACCCCTCTTATCCCGTCGTGGAGTTCGGGGTTTGATCCGTCCAGACTCACGCTCACCCTTTTTATCCCCGCACTCTTTATCCGGCCTGCCATCCGATCGTCTATCAGCGTTCCGTTTGTGGCGAGGGCTACTCTGAACCCCCGCCATGTCGCATAAGAGGCTATGTCGAACACCTCCCCTCTCATCAACGGCTCGCCGCCTGTCAGGATGAGGAGGGGATTTGAGAAGGAGCGGAGCGAGTCGATCAGGTCGAAGATCTCCCTTTTCGTGAGCTCACCTGGAGTGGGTTCTCCCGCCTCGGCCTTACAATGGATGCAGCTAAGGTTGCATCTCTTTGTGATCTCCAGGAAGAGTATCCTCAGCTCCCTCATTTTTCGCCTTTCCCTTTCTTGGGGATCGGATGGGCTATCTTCTTATAGAACTCCTTGATCCATCCTCAAGACGGCCCTCTCAAAGGCCTCAACCGTTTCATCTAGAACGT
>DTXA01000072.1 GCA_012962735.1 Candidatus Latescibacterota bacterium | reverse complement strand
GTTATCCCTCCGCCCCCTTCCTCTCCCCGCACAACCCGGAAAGGCACCCGTGCGGGGATCCAGGAGCGTGTGGAGTATATATATATCTCCAAGAGAACCCCGAGGTTGAAAGGGCAATTCCCTCTAGTAGAGGCGTATACATCACCTCTTGGAGAACTGGAACGCCTTGCGGGCCTTGACTAGTCCGTACTTCTTGCGCTCTTTCTCCCTCGGGTCCCTGGTCAGCATTCCCGCCTGTTTTAAGGGCTTGCGCAGGGAGGGATCGTAGAGGACCAGCGCCCGGGCGATCGCTAGACGCACGGCCCCGGCCTGTCCGGAGAGCCCTCCGCCCTTAACTCGGGCCAGGACGTCGAACTTGCCCGAGGTCCCCGTAAGCTTCAAAGGCTGGAGGATCTGGATCATCAAAATGTCCCGTCTGAAGTACCAGGCCATATCCCGGCCGTTCACCTCGAACGTCCCGGAGCCCGGCCTCAGCCAGACCCGGGCGGTGGCCTCCTTGCGCCTCCCCGTCGCGGAGAACTCCTGCAGTTCTTCCATATCCCCGATCCTCCTTAAATTTCTAAGGGTTCCGGTTTCTGGGCGTGATGCCGGTGCTCGGGACCGGCATACACCTTAAGCTTGCGAAGCAGCTTACGTCCCAACCTGTTGTGCGGCAACATTCCCCAGACCGCCTGCTCTATCACCCTCTCCGGGTGCTTACTCAGCAGCTCCTGGAGCGAAACTTCTCTCAGACCTCCGGGGTAGCCCGTGTGGTGCCGGTACACCTTCTGTTCGAGCTTCCGGCCCGTCACACGGACTTTTTCTGCATTGACCACTATCACGTAATCCCCGGTGTCCATATGGGGGGAGAAATAGGGCTTGTGCTTCCCTCGCAGCACCGCCGCTATCTGGCTAGCCAGACGTCCCAACACCTTCCCTCGGGCGTCCACCACATACCACCGCTTCTGCACTTCCTCCGGTTTGGGCACATAGGTCCTCATCCGTCTCCTCCTGAAATCGAGATGGTACAACTTTCAAAAAATATGAAATTTTTCTCTTTTTGTCAAGAACGCTCACCGCCTCCAACGCCTTCGTAGGTACTCGAAGTAAAATAGGGCATTTTCCACCGGGACGTTGCTGGGGATGTGGTTGCCAACCGCGAACACGAATCCCGGGCATCCCATCGTTAGAGCCAGGGTAGCGTCGATATGTTCTTTTATCTCCTCCCTGGTGCCGAAGGTCAGCGTCCTGCAGTCCACCTCGCTCCCAACGATTACGTGGGTCCTGCCGTACTTTCCTACGACGTATTCCAGAGAAGTGGAAGGCTCGAATATGAACCCGTCAGCTCCCGCCCGGGCTATGTCGTCCACGAACTCGGTCCAGGTGCCGTCGGAGCAGAACAACACGATCTTCCCGGCC
>DTXA01000071.1 GCA_012962735.1 Candidatus Latescibacterota bacterium | reverse complement strand
CGGTCGGCCTGCGGAGCATCACCGGTCGTCTCGAGGTCTATAAGGCCTTCCTCCTCGGAGAGTATTGTGATAAGGGGTTGCTCGTCCAACCCTCGTTCAACCTCCTCGTCCGGGGGAGCGACCTGACCCGGGAGCGGGCGATCTCTCCGGTGATCTCTGAAGATCAGCTCGGGAGATTTAAGATCTATTCCGTCTCGGACGAGGGCGAGATCTACAGCTTCGGACGGCTCGCCCCTCTGCTTCGACCTTAGATTGCCCATTGCCCTCCACTCCCCCATGATGTATATTATGATCCATGGCCAAGGAGAGGTCTTCCCCGGAGGGAAAGACGGTCTTGCTCCAGGGGATTATGGCTTCGGGCAATCCCGTCGTCCTTGCGGATCTTAAAGGGAGGATCTCCTTTGCCAACCCTGCCTGCGAGCACCTTCTCGGCTACCGGAGGGAGGAGCTGCTCGGGGAGTCCCTCTCGATCCTCTACTCCGCTGAAACTCAGGGGAGGTTCCGTCGGATATTGCAGGAAGCCAAAGCCAAGGGTTTCGGCCAGGGGGAGCTGGAGTTGGTGAAGCGTGACGGCACCAGAATAGATGGACAGGTCTCGATGACCCTCCTTCAAGATGGGTCGGGATACGAGGAGATCATCGTCATCAACCGTGACATCAGCGAGTTGATGACGCTACGGAAAGAGCTGAAACAGCAGGCCGAGGAGTTGGCCGTCCGCGATGAACTCCTCCACATCCTGGGGCGCTCGCTCGACCTCGAAGCCGGCTTGGAGGAGGCCTTAGAGCGGGTGCTCCGACTCGTCGGGTTCCAAATCGGGGGGATTGCCCTGGTCGATAGGGAGCGCGGGGTCCTCGTCCCCAAGGTCCATCGCGGAATCCCCACGGCCATCTTGAGGGATCTGGAACGGGAGCCGTTTCAGCTCGATGAGGGCCTGAGCGGGGTAGCGATGGAACGGAGGGAGCCTCTGGTCATCGAGGATCTCGCCCGTGACCCGCGGGTCACCCGGCGGACCCTCAAGGAGTCGGGCTTAAGGATGGTCATCATCGTCCCCCTCCTCGCCCAGGAGCGGATCGTCGGCTTCCTCTACCTCTTGTCCAAGCGCCCTTTGGAGATACCCCCGGAGCGGCTCCGCTTGCTGCAGGCCGCCGGCGACCAGATGGGGGCAGCGGTGGAGAACTTCCAGCTCTTCCTCAAGGAGCAGCGCCGCCTCTCCCAACTGTTCCTCATGGGAGAGATCGCGAGGAAGGCCTCTTCTATCTTGGACCTTGAAAGACTGCTCGACGAGGCAGCGGCAGAGATCCAACGGACCTTCAACTACCATGATGTGCTGATCTTCTTCGCCGATCAGGAGCGGCGCGAGTTGGTGCGCAAGGCCTGGGCGGGCTACTACCGCCGCCAGGGCCCAAAGGAGGAACGGATCCCCATCACCGATCAAGGAATCCTAAGCTGGGTCGTCCGCCATGGTCAGACGGCCTTGGTCAATGATGTCAGGTGTGATCCACGGTATGAAGCCCTCTTTCCCCAGACGAGGGCTGAACTCTGTGTCCCGTTGAAGCGGGAGGGGCGGGTGATCGGGGGGATCAACGTGGAGAGCATCCAGGCGAACGCCTTCGATGAGACCGACGCCGCTGTCCTGGAGGCCCTCGCCGATCAGTTGGTGGTGGCGATCTCCAATG
>DTXA01000070.1 GCA_012962735.1 Candidatus Latescibacterota bacterium | reverse complement strand
GCTATTTTTGGCCCCTGAGTCCCACGGGACCTCGTGGGTTGGGGAGGAACTGCCTTACACCTTCCCCTTTACCTGAGGATGGCCTCGGAGGACTTCCCCTTCCTGTATATCCAGGTGCCCTCGTCCTCGAGATTGGTGCGCCAGAGGAACGGGGAGGCCTGGGCCCACTTCGCCTTGGGGTTTTCTACCACCGTCGAGAGCCGCACCTCTAGATATCCTGCTGTCGTCTGGGGGGAGGAGGGGAAAGGGCGGTGGGGGATCTTCCTCTACGACCTACCGGCGGCCCTATTGGTGTTCCACCAGGGGTACGAGTTCTTCGCCTCGGACGGAGACTTCCCGATGCCCATAAGGGATGGGAAGGCCCGAAGTATCTATCTGTTCAACGGGGTTTACAGCCCCGAACTTTTACTCCAGCCCCAGCCTTCCTTCCACGAACATCTGGTCGTGCGGATGCTCAGGAGGCTGACGGACGACTTTTCCCCCCTGCCGAGGGTATGGTACTACCCGTACCCGCACACCACCTGCCTGCTCCTCAGCGGGGACAGCGATAGCTTAGATAAGGAGAACTTGCTCAAGGCGTGGAAGCGGTTGGCCGACTGGGGGGCGCCGTACACGCAGTTCATAATGCCGGAGGACCTGAAACCCTTCTCCCCTCGAGAGCTGGCCGACTGGCAGGACCGGGACATAGACTTCGGCCTCCACTATTACCATGGGGACAGTCCCTCAGAGGAGGAGATGGCTCTGGGCATCCGGGAAGACCGGAGGGTATTTTCGGGTAAGGGGTTGGAGCTTTCCTCCGCACGGGGGCATTCGCTGATCTGGGTCGGATGGGACGGCCAGATCCGGGCGTTCCAGCGCAGCGACATCAGGCTGGACTCCTCCATAAGCTTCATCTGGGCTCCGACCGCCCGCACAGGGGAGGGATTGCCGTTCCGCCTTTTCACCCGGGAGGGGGCTTCAAGGGTATACGAGATCTCGGCTACCAGCACCAGCGACGATGTCGCCTGCCACGACAAGAGCGGTCACCTGCCGATGAAGGTGGAGGAGGCTCTATCCAAGACCTTAGGGGACTTAGAGATATGTCGGAGACATACATACCAGCCCCTCAACCTGCTCTTCCATCCCCACTACCTCGTGGGCAGGTCCAGTCCGGACACATCCCTCTGGGTAGAGAGGATGGTGGTCCGCTGCAGGGAGTTAAGCATTCCCGTATACAACTTCCGCCAGTGGATGGAATTCTGGTGGAGGAGGGAGAAAATGTCGGTGAAAGCCGAGGTGGAGGAGTATGTGGTGCGCATGAAGGTCTCCGGGCCGGCGAACGGGACGGGGATCGCCCTGCCGTCCAGGTGGGCTGGTAAGGAGCTTCGAGTCGAGGGTGTAAAGCTGACCACGGACGAGATACTGGTGCCGGCATGGGAGACGGAGGTACGCTATGAATAGGCTATGCTTCCTCTGTGTGCTCTGGGGCGGCCTCACGCTGGCTGTAAAGGTGGCCCTGAGAGACCTGCCTCCTCTGGGTCTGGCCGGAGTGCGCTTCGGGCTTGGTGCCTCCTCCGTAAGATATCGCTTACGCCCGAGAGGGGCGAGTGGGGACCCCTGGTCCTTATGACCCTCTGGTTCGTGGCCCAGATAGCGGCCATCAACATTGGAGTCCGGCACACATCCGCTGCCCATTCGGCCTGGCCCTGGCCTTCTCCGGGGTCGCCGTCATCTATGCAGAGGGCTGGGGGACGGCCTTTCCCTGGCGAGCGGACTGCTTTTAGGTGGGATGACGGTTTACATGAAGGTGCTGCTGAGGGGGAAGCCATAACCCCCGAACTCTCCATTGGCGCCCTCCTTGTAGCCGGAGGGATATACTTAGCGAACAGATAGGAGGGAAGATGGCACCTTCCGGCTTCCTCCGAGAGCGGCGGCCAGGACCCTTCCTAAGGAAGAGATCTCACCAACTCTGCGAGCTTGTGGGCCTTGGTGGCTGGTCGGTCTCTCATTCCCTGGAACCCTCGAAACTGCATAAGGTTTGACTCCTTCTCCTTTGTCCCCCACCTGCCCCAGGCCTCCTTCTCGGGCTGGCTCTGAGGAACCTGTCCTCGTCCCCCGTCTGGGGGGAAGTACAGGGGTTCCAGGAGTACGATGCTTATCCCCTCGCTTCCATCTTAGACCCAGACGGTAGGCCCCTTACGCTCGGGCTCACAGGAGGTTCCCTTCCGAGCCTAAGGCCCTCCCTCACCTTGCGATAGAGGGACAGTAGAAATCCACCCCTTCGTGGATTCCGCTCCTGTAAGATCGCAGGGCCCCAGGGAGGAGTTGGGGGCCATAACGTCCCTCGGCCCTCCCCTCCGCCCGGTACAGCAACAGAAGGAAGGTCACCGCAGTTAGTAAGACCTGTGCGTACCTTACGAGCATCTTTTCTTTCAAGTTCCCGTCCCCAACAGGACCAATACCTCCTCTAACACCCTCTCCGCAGCTATCCTCTTCATGCACATAAAGTGTCCTTTGGGACATTTCTTCCCCCCGTGTGAGGAACAAGGACGACAGGGGAGGTCCAACTCTACGATGCTGTGTTCCCTCCCGTACGGCCCGAACCCGAAAGCAGGGACGGTGGGGCCGAATAAGGCCACGACCTTGGTGCCCACAGCCGATGCTATGTGTACGGGAGCACTGTCGTTGGAGACCAGCACAGAGCACAGCTCCAGCAGAGCGGCAGATTCCATAAGGGACATCTTCCCGGCCGCCACGGCCGGAGAGGGGGAAAGCCCATCGGCTACGCGCCCGCACAGCGCTATGTCCCCCGGTCCTCCTACGAGCACCACCCCGATCCCTTTCCGGAGCAACTCCTTCGCCACCTCCCGAAATCCATCCGGCGGCCAGCGCTTGGTGGGCCATACCGAGCCCGGGGCTAAGGCCACGATGGGTCCATCGTCCAATCCGTGTTCACTCAGAAAGGCACGAGCCTTTTTTCTGTGTCCCCTTCCGGGGGAAAGCCAGGGAGGTTCGGGCGGCGTGGGCGATATGCCCAAGGGTTCGAGGAGAGAGAAGTTCCGCAGGACTTCGTGTAGCTCTGAGCTTCGGGGGATGGAGCAGGTGTACAGCGCGCTGAACGGGCCGGAGAAACCTATCCGTTCCGAGACCCCGGCGAAAAGCGGCAACAGGGCGCTGCGCAGCGAGCGATGGGGAATAATGGCGAAGTCGAACCTTCCTTCACGCACGGACTTAACAGCCCTCAAGAAGCCCAAGCTCCCCCTATCCCTTCCCCTTTTATCGTACACCAAAACCCCTGATACGTCTGGATGGGAGGCTAGAAGCTCGGCAGTCCTGGGGGCAACTAAGAAATCAACTTTAAACCCAGCATCCCTTAGGGCCGAGGCCATGGGGAGGGCGAGCACCACATCCCCTATGAAAGCCGTCTGCACTATCAGGGTCCTTGGCATCAATCTACTTCCCTGACATCCTCGAACGCCTGGAACATCTCTAAGAGGTTCTCCACGGGTACATTGGCCTGAATATTGTGCACGGCGTTGAACATGAAGCCACCTCCCCTGCCGAACGTCCGCACATGCTCTCGCACCTCAGAGCCCTCCGGAGCCGGGCCAGACACAAAGCGGAGATGCCGTGACGGGAGTGGCCCCTATGTTCAGGGGTACCCTGTCGACCGGCCGACGGTTCAAAGCTGCTGCGAGTCGTTCTCGTGATCTCATATTCCCCTCCGACTATCACCTTTTCACCCAGAAGTACGGGTCTTGCTCTAAGAGGGGCTTGACGATCTCCCTCATCCTTCTGGCGTCCACCACCCGCGCTGTTGCCTCTCCGATCCTGCCTATGCGCATAGCTCCCTGCTGTAGAAGGATCGGCTCGGCCTTCGGGTAGTCACGGGGCGTCCCCCATCGGTGGATGTATATGCGTACGGCCTCAGCCCGGCTGTCCGGCCAGATGATCCGGGCTTCCACGGGCTCCTCCTGGAGCACATAGGGGACCCTTACTTCCTCCTCTATTCCGTGGAAACATGTGTTGCACCGGAGGTCCACCCCCAAGAATACAACCTTCCCTCCCCAGCGCATGAGCCTTCCATATGGGCTCTCCGGACCGCAGGGGGTAAAGGAGCGCTCGTGCCCTGCTGTGAGGCGTTCTGCCAGGGGACCTATGGCGGCCACCGAGTGGGTAGGATGGCCGCTCCTTATGGCCTCCGGTCGCCTTCGGAATGCCTCGGGGATAGTCCCGGTCCAACACGAGGTGTCTTTGACGTCCAACAACGGTGGATTTCGGATGGAGTTATAGCGCGAGCCCGTAAGCGTTGGGACCATGACCGTGCCCTCCGGAGCCACGGTCTCCAACAGGGCGTCTATCACTGCATCGGCTCCGCCATCTACGTACCCGAACGACTTAAGTGAGCTGTGTACCAAAACCAGCTCCCCGGGCTCCACACTCAATTTTCGTAGTCCTCTGACTATATCCTCCTTACGTACCATGGTCTTCATAACACGCCCCTGAAGCCGAGACCGAGAAAATATATCTCCAAGGAATAACGCTAACACTGAGACATCGGGAGAGAAAATACGATATAGCCCGGGGTGTGTCAACCCTTTCGTCCGGACGAGACTTTGGCTTGAATTTCGGAGGAAGTTTGGCTATATTCTATGAGGTTAGTACCCATGAAATAAAGTTCGCCCAGTTCGATCGGATCTTTTTTCAATCTAACGGACGTCAGCTGAATAACTTGGGCCTACCATAAAGGGCATCAAAGCAAAGAGAGTGATATGGGTTACGTATTGGGAATATTGTGTACATTCCTAAGTCCTGCGAGGGCTGAATACGTCCCGGATGTCCTGTGCGAACTACCTTGGGGGGACGGAACCGATGAGGTGGGGCTCATCGAAGCTGAGGGCCAGGAGCCCCAGGGCCCGGGGGCTTTGGCCGTGGGTCCGGATTACCGGGTTTACGTACTTGATACGGTCAACCGCCGGATCGTAAAACTCGGGCTGGATGGGAATTTCTTAGGGTTTATCTCCCTCCCCTTCCCGGCCTTGTCCCTGTGTATGGACGAAGAGGGGAGGGTCTACGTCTTGGACCCAGATCGAAGCCGGATGGCTGTGTACGGCCCGAAAGGGTCTTACTCGGAGTACACCTATCAGGTGCCCGAGCCCCTGCTCGAGGGGACTCTGCCGGTCACCCGGGTCCTGGCTTACAGGAGACAGGTCTGGTTGAGCACATACAGGGACGTGTATCCCGTCCAGCTTTACCCCAAGGCGGCCAAAGTGGCCTGGAGGCTCGAGGGCATCCCTGGGTCCTCCGGGAGGATATACAGGGTGCGACCTGGGGAGGACGACAGGACCGCCTATATAGAAGTTTCGGAGGGGGGAGGGCCGGTGCTTGAGCTTTCGGTGCGCTCTGAGGGGCCACTGGGAACTGTGACCTTTCTTAAGGAGGACGAACGGGGCTTTATCTACGTAGCCTCAGAGGGACTCCGGGCCACGGAGATGGGCATCGAGGTGCTCCGACTGGTGCTCCGGTACAGCCCCCGGGGGGAACTACTGGACGAGGTGGAGGTGCCCGTGGGGTACACCTATTGTTACGGCGGGGACGTAGACGTGGATCGAGAGGGGAACATCTACCACCTCTGGACCCGGAGGGAGGGGGTTCAAGTGGTCCGTTGGAGGCTTCGGTAGGGGGTGGATGGGGTTCTTGTGGATGCTAACATTGAGTCTGCTCTCCTCTCCAGCCTGGGGGATCACCCGGGAGGCTATATTGGATACGGCGAGGGTATATGCCGAGCTGGAATGGACCTGCTATAATACCTTCACGAGCGTCGGGAAGGGGAACTTCTACGCCGGCCAGAAGTACATCGGAGAGGCATACAAGTTCGGGGGGAACGACCACTGGAGCACCTTCCTATACAAGGTGGAAGTACTCAAGCTCCAGCCCCGGGAACAGACCGGCATAGACTGCTCGGCTTTCGTGTCCAGGTGCTGGCAGGTGGACCGACACGTCACTTCCACCCTCCCCAATATATCCCATCTGATCTCCCAGGTTAAACTCAAACCTGGAGATATCTTGAACAAGCCCAATTCCCACGTAGTCTTAGTGGACAGCGTTCCGCCAGTGGGGCCTGTCGTGGTGTTCGAATCTGTTGGGGGGACCATAGCCCGTGTGGTGCACCGGGCCACCTCTTGGTCCAGGTACCAGTGGTATAAGCCTTATACCCTTTTCAACGTCGCACTCAAGCCCGAGAAGGTCTCGGTTTCGGACTCGGCCGGAGTGGTAAGGGTGAGGGCCTATGTGTGGAACGATGGTGGGAAGCCGATGTCCTGTAGAGTAGTGCTGTATGCGGACACCGTCTCCGCGGATGAACGTATAGCATCGATACCCGTAACCATCTATCCTCGACTTTGGTCCGAGGAGCTCCTGTTGGAGTGGCCTGGGGCACCCTCCGGGGAGCATATCTTGATCCTGAGGTTGGAGGAGGTCTCCTCGGACGAATCCGATACCACGGACAACGAGGTACGGATCCCGGCCTTGGTTACCTGGGTCGCAGAGGCCAACGAACCCGGGCTGCCTGGGGGATATTCTCTATTCTCTCCATATCCCAACCCCTTTAACTCCTCGGTCGTCCTGCGCTTCCACCTTCCAGAAGCCACCAGGGTCAGGTTGGACATCTACAACCCTCAGGGGAGGACGGTGCGGAGTATAACGCAGGGATACCTCCAGGCTGGCGAGCACAGGTTCCTCTGGGACGGCCGGGACGAGGAGGGAAGGAAGGCAGCCAGCGGGATATATCTTTGCCGCCTGGATGTACAGGGGAAGGGCTCGGCGGTGCGCCGGATGGCCCTGGTCCGGTGATATGTGATGTGGGTCACTTTCCGAACCAGGCCGACCCCTTACCTTAGGCTTTAAGTGCGACAACCGTGTCGGAAACCCTTAACAAGGAGGTGTGTTATGAAGGGAATGTACTGGACATTGGGACTGTTAGCTGTAGGCTTCCTGTTGGCCTCCTGCGCAGGTGGTCCTCCCAAGGAAACAGGGGAGAGCCCCTGTCCGGAGTGGTTCTCCAACCCTCCACGGGACCCGGACTTCCTGTACGCTACAGCCACCGCAACCTCCAGGGATGTCCAGCTGGCCATAAACAAGGCCAAAACAGAGGGAAGGGCGGAGCTGGCATCCCAGCTTGAGGTGCGCCTGCAGGGCCTGAGGAAGAAGTTCGACGAGGAGGTGGGACTGGGGGAGGATGCGGAGCTGCTCTCAATGTACTCTCAGGTCACCAAAGAGGTGCTCTCCCAGGTATTGGTGGGCACACGGGTGGCCAAGCAGTACACGAAGAGGGAGGGGATGGTCTGGAGGGCGTGCGTGTTGATGGAGCTGCCCATAGGGGCGGCCAACAAGGCCTTAGTGGACCGAATTAAGGCCAATGAGCGTATGTACACCCGTTTCCGGGCCTCCCAATCCTTCCAGGAGCTGGAAAAAGAGGTGGAGAAGTTTGAGGAGTATAAGAAGCAGGAAGGGATGTAAAGGTCGTATAGAGAGGATGGGGCCCAGAGGATCTGGGCCCCTTTCTTGCCTTTGGGGCGGGGTCCTGGCCCTGATCCTGGGATGTGCCTCCGTCCCCGAGGGGAAGTCGGAGAGGTCCCCTCAGTACCCCCTGTGGTTTTTGGAACAGGGGAAGTTGGGGAGTGGATACGGGGTGGGTTACTCTCAGGCGTACGCCCGCCGGGACACAGCGGTAGCTCAGGCCTTAAGGGATGCGGCGTGGAGGATAGTATGCTCCCGGAGGGTTTACGTGGAGGCCGAGCAGGGGTTCACCGAGGACGCCCTGGGCAAGCACTTCCATGGGGAGCGATACAGGATAGCGGTTGATACCACACAGGTAGAGGCCCTGTTGAAAGAACTTAAGACCCTAGACTTCGCAGAGGTGGGAAATATGGCCATCGTTCTCGCCGGGAAGGAGCCCCCGCCGTCGGTATGTACAGCTCGCACCGAAATGCCTTCCTCGGCACCCGGTTGGACCACCACCCCACCCCGGAAGTCTGGATGGATCTATGCGGTTGGGATGGCCCCTCGGTACTTCTACCTGTATAATTCCTGGAAGCACGCCGAGAGGGAGGCTTATTTAGAGCTTGCGAGGGTCGTGGGACTACAGGTATGGAATTTGAGGAAGGCCCGGAGGGGATGGGGCTTGGAGGGGGTCCAGGTGACGGAAAGCCGGGCGGTGCTTTCAGGCGTGGAAGTAATAGCCCGGTGGAAGGATACCGTAAAAGGCGTATTCTACGTGTTGGTACGGATGCCCTTCTCAGGAGGGTGACTATGAAGACGGTACAGCTCATCTTGCCGATGTTTTTGGGCATAAGTTGTGCGGCTGGTCCACCCGGATGGGTGCGTACAAGGGAGGTCCCCGAATACCCTAAGAGCAAATACATAATAGGGGTAGGTTCGGGGCCGAGCTTGAGGGTTGCCCAGGCTGGTGCCAGGGAGGACATAGCCGGACAGATACGGGTCCAGGTGGACCGGACCTTAGAGGCCCGGTGGCGGGAGACGGAAGAGGAGCTCAGGGAGGAGGTCGAAGGGGTGATCTCCTCTTCGGTCCGGATGACCTTAGATGGCGTGGAGACCGTGGGGCAGTGGTACGACGACAAGGAGAAGAAATACTATGTATTGGCAGTCTTGAGCCACTCGGCGGCCTGCAGGGGTGCCCTGGGCCGCCTTCGGGAGGCCTCCAGCCGGGCGAAGGATTACTTCTCCTACGGCACGGGGAGAAGGGAAAAAGGGGACCTCCAGGGGGCCTTAGAGCACCTGCTCAAAGCCAAGAAGGCGTTGTTAGACGCAGAGGGCACCCGGCAGATCGCGGAAGTATTATGCTCCCGAGCGCTGTTAAGGGCGGAAGAAACCTTCAAGGAGCTGGAGGGGGAGGAAGAGATGACCCTAGCTGGGGTCGAGGAAGCGATAAGGGAGGTGCAGAAGGCTTTGGAGGAGGCCTCCTTGGAGGAGTGGGCGGTGGCCTTTGGGTACGCCCTGGCAGAGTGGGTAGAAGGTAAGCCCGCGGTGGTGGGCGCCTTCACCTACCGGGAGACCGGGGCTTCCGGGGAGTTCGGGAGATACCTTACGCGAACTCTCTCCTCAACCCTAAGCCAGGCTGGGGTGCTCCTGTTGAAGAAAGACCCCGAACATCGGGGTATATGGCTTTCGGGAAGGTATTGGGAAAGCGACGGGCAGGTCGTGGTGTACGCCGAGCTTGAGGGACCCGAAGGAGAGATAACCTCCCTACAGAGGTCCATAGGAAAAGATAGGATATCCTATGTACTCAGGCCGGCGCTCTTGGAGGAAATGGAGCCCCTGATGGGTACCGGAGGGGAGGGTCTGAACCTAGCCCTCTGGACCGACAAGGGCCGAAAGCCCGCCTACCAGGAGGGCGAGCAGATGGTGGTGTTCCTTAAGGCAGACAGGGATTGCTACGTGCAACTTATATATCACGATGCGGAGAGGAGGGATTTCCTCATATTCCCCAATAAATTCCGCAGGGACAACTTCGTAAAAGCCGGCAAGGTCTACCAGATCCCGGGACCGGGGGATAGGTTCCGCTTCACCGTAAGCCCTCCCTTCGGCACCGAGGTGCTCAAGGCATTCGCCTCCACCGAGCCCATCTCTATGCCTCAGGGGAAGTTCGTTGGGGGAGGGCTGCTGTTGATCTCCGGTCCCACGAGGGACATAGTGGAGGAGCTCAAAAGGGAAATACAGGTTTCAGCAGGGTGGGCTGAGGCGAGCTGCACTGTGAACACGATGCCGGCGAAATAGGGGACGTTATGCTCGCATGCCGCTTTCTTCCGAACGAGGCAGTGCGCTTCGTCTGCGGGGAGCTGAACTGGAGGAAGTGGAGCTAAAGCCTGCCCTTGGTAGAAGGCGGTCCCTGTACCCGCTCCTCCCTCTGCGTCGCCCGGTCCAGTGCCCTGCCGAAGGCTTTGAAGACCGCCTCCAAGCTGTGGTGGGTGTTTTCCCCCCTTAAAAGGTCTATGTGGACCGTCGCCTTCCCTTTGGATGTCAGGGCCCTGAAGAACTCCGGGGTGAGCTCGGTTTCGAACTCCCCCACCTTCTCCCGGCCGATATGAACTCCCCATACCAAAAGAGGTCTTCCAGAGATGTCTACCACGGCCCGCGCCAATGCCTCGTCCATGGGCGCATATGCCTCCCCGAATCGAGCGATCCCCGAGCGGTCGCCCAAGGCCCTGTCTAAGGCCTC
>DTXA01000069.1 GCA_012962735.1 Candidatus Latescibacterota bacterium | reverse complement strand
TGTGGGGCCGGAGGTGATAATGGGCTCACCAGGATGAAGTCCGGGACGGCCCAGAAGCTCGTGCTCAACATGCTCACAACCGCGGCTATGGTAAGGCTGGGGAAGGTTTACGGGAATATGATGGTGGACCTACAGGCGACCAGCCAAAAGCTGATGGAGCGGTCCAAGCGGGTGGTGATGATGGTGACGGGCGTGGGATACGAGGAGGCGGAGAGGGTTCTGAGGGAAGCTGGAGGGAATGTGAAGACTGCCCTGGTGATGACCCTGGCCGGGGTGAACGCACCGGGGGCCAGGGAGCTTTTGAGGCGCGCGGACGGGTTCGTGCGGAGGGCGTTGGAGATGGCGGATGTGAAGTCGAACCCCGAGAAGGTCGTCCGGAGGCGGTATGTGTGAAGCATGGAGGCGCTTTCCCATCTGGGAGGGCGTAGCACCCGAGGAGTGGGTAGACTGGCGGTGGCAATTGGAAAACGCTATCTGCGATGTGGAGCATTTAGGGCGGGCGTTGCCCCTCTCCCCGGAGGAGAGGGAAGAAATAAGTCGAGTGCTTCTCCGGTACCCGATGCGCATTACTCCTTATTATCTCTCACTCATAGAGGACCCCCAGGACCCCTCGGACCCCGTCCGGCTCCAGGTCGTACCCAGGGCCGGGGAGCTGGAGGAGCCAGGGGAGGAGGACCCGTTGGACGAAGGAAGGGATTCCCCGGTCCCCGGCCTCACCCATAGGTATCCAGACAGGGTGCTTTTGGTGACCACGGCCTTCTGCCCCACCTTCTGCAGGCACTGCACCCGCAAGCGCATCTGGGGATGCTGGGAGGAGTCGGACCCGGAGGAGTGGTTTCGGTATATAAAGGCGCACCCAGAGGTGCGTGACGTACTGGTCTCAGGAGGAAGTCCTCTGAGCCTCCCCATCGAGCGGTTAGAGGATATCCTCAAGCGCCTCTGGGAGATCCCTCATGTGGAGGTCATCAGGATCGGGACCCGGGAGCCCGCCACCCTCCCCCAGCGGCTGTTTGATCCGGAGCTGCTCGAAGTTCTGGACAGGTACAGCCGGAAGCTCTGGGCGATCGCCCAATTCAACCACCCCAGGGAGGTGACCCCTGAGGCCAGGGATGCAGTTTGGAACCTCCTCAGGCTCGGCATCCCGGTGCAGAACCAGACCGTGCTCCTCAAAGGGGTGAACGACTCCCTGCCGGTCATGCGGGAGCTGATGCGGAGGCTCTTGGCGGCCAAGGTGCGGCCCTACTACCTGCTACACGGCGACCCGGTCCGGGGCGCCATGCACTTCCGCACGGGGTTGGCAAGGGGGATAGAGATCGTGGAGGGCCTAAGGGGGCACATTTCCGGGCTCGGGGTACCCTGCTATATGGTGGACCTCCCGTTCGGGGCCGGGAAGGTCCCGGTCGGCCCGAACTACCTTGTGGCGATGGGGGAGAAGGCCGCGGTTTTCAGGAACTACGAGGGGTTACTGGTGGCGTATCCCTTAGACGGGGAGAGGGGGGAGGAAGAGGGAGGAGAGGGGGTGTCAGGGCTGCTCTCGAGGGGCGGAGCTCTCGTCCCGAAGGGCACCTCCAGGCTCCTGAGGAGGGGGAGAGCCTAAGAACTCTAACCTGTCCCCCACCCTCACCCCGTGCGTCCGGAACCAGTCCCGGTGGACTTCTAAGGCGTATAGGACGGGCCGGGGGGGGAGGTGGATACTCTCGTCTAAGGGAGCCATATCTTCTATGGCGACGATAGTCCTGCGGGAGTCCACGAACGCTATGGAGAGGGGTAGGAAGGTGTCCTTCATCCAGAACCCGTATATCCCCTCACGATCAAATACGAACAATATCCCCTCGTTCCACTCCAAATCCTCCCTCAGCATCAGCCCCCTGCTTCGGCTCTCTGGGGTGGAGGCCACCTCTACTCGGAGCGACACCCCCCCTGCCGAGATCCATATCTTCTCCCCGTTGGCCAACCTAGGCTCGGGAGGGGGGGACCGGCCGCACGCCAGCATGGACAGGACCAATATCCACCGGGCCGGTCTGGACATCCCCTATTCCTTGGTGAACTCCATGTTCTGGGGTAGCTCCCGGAGGAAGTCTGTGGCGGAATATTCCGTGCAGTTGGCCTCCTGCATAACCGCCTCCACGATCTCCCTCCGGCTCTTTCTGCCGTACACTATGTCGTCTAAGAGCTTTCTGCACCTTTCAGGCCCCAGGGCCTTGGCCACTTCTTTGGGCGTCAGCCATTGTTTTCCCACCGTTGCCTCCTTTATAGCCCTGAAAAGTACTTTTGGAAAGCTCCTATTTAAAGAATAATCACAGGAGGGTTCCTTGTCAAGAGATTCCGGCCCTGACCTCTCGGTTCGCATAGGTCCCCTGAACCTGCGCAACCCCGTGTTGACGGCCTCGGGCACCTTCGGATACGGCGACGAGTACGCCTCCCTGGTCGAGGTATCGAAGTTGGGGGGGATCGTCGTGAAGTCCCTGACCCTCCGTCCCAGAGATGGAGCCCCTCCACCGAGGCTGGCGGAGACCCCGGCGGGGATGCTCAACGCCATAGGCCTGGCCAACATAGGGGTCGATAAGTTTCTGTCTGAGAAGTTGCCGTACCTGCAAGGGCGCGGCACGAGGGTGGTGGTGAGCATAGCTGGGGAGACCCTGGAGGAGTACGAGGAGCTGGCCGGGCGTTTAGATGGAGCTGAGGGGGTGGACGCTTTGGAGGTCAACATCTCCTGTCCCAATGTCCGGCGGGGTGGGATGCTCTTCGGTGCCGACCCCGATATGGCTTTTGAGGTCCTATCGGCGGTGCGCGGGGCCACGAGGATGCCCGTCATCGCCAAGCTCACCCCCCATGCGTCCGACGTCGTGGCTGTGGCTAAGGCCGCCCGGGAGGCGGGCGTGGATGCCATCTCCCTAATCAACACCCTGGTAGGGATGGCCGTAGACGTGGAGGCCCGCAGGCCCAAACTCGGCAACGTAACCGGCGGGCTTTCAGGTCCGGCCATCCGGCCTGTAGCAGTGGCCCTCGTCTGGAAGGTCGCCTCGGCCGTCCCCCTGCCGGTGATCGGGATCGGGGGGATCTCCTCCCCCGAGGATGCCATCGAGTTTCTGATAGCGGGGGCGAAAGCAGTCCAGGTGGGCACGGCCACCTTCTTCGAGCCCTGCACGGCCCTGTGGGTCGTGGATGGCATAGCTGAGTATATGAAGAGACACGAGTTTCGATCGGTGGAGGAGCTTTCGGGAAGCCTGGAGGTGTGAGGTGTTAAGGACAGCGAGCCTCGTCCTGGTCATATTGGGGTGTGCGTACGCCCCTACCTATAACGGGAGGCCTTACCAGGAAGGGCCGGCGAGTTACTATGGGGAGAAGTTCCATGGTAGGAAGACTGCAAGTGGGGAGATCTTCAATATGTACGAGATGACGGCTGCCCACAGGACGCTCCCCTTTGGCACCTACGTGCGGGTGACCAACTTAGAGAACGGCAGGAGTGTGGTCGTCCGCATCAACGACCGGGGACCGTTCGCAAAGGGGCGGATAATAGACCTTTCCTATGCAGCCGCCAAGCGGCTCGGTATGGTCCACAAAGGTGTGGCCAAGGTTCGCATAGAGGTGATAGCCTACCCAGGCAGGCGATAGAAGGAAGGATGCGGACATGGCCTAAGTTCCAAAACCGCGGAATTTGCTTCCGTAAGCCCAAAAATGTACTTGCGCACAGGAGACTTTTTGCGTATCTTTGGGAAGGCGGAAGGGTGCAATTGAGGGGCCTTCAACAGCGCAACAGAGAAGGTCGTCCCCGGAAGCTGAGGCCTTTCGCCATGACCCTCCCTCGGGAGGCGAGCGAAGCGCCGACACGCGGAAGGTGACTGTAAAAATCCTTCGTCGTAGCAAGGGGAAGCGTCCTCCTCAAGAAAGCCCCTTCCGCCTTTTTGTATGCCGGGTCATCGCTTGTACAGCAAGTATCCCTCCCGAAGTCTCAGGAAAGCCTCGACCTCACCCTCCCAACCTGCTGCGATTTCGTCAGGGTCTTTTCCCTCCTGAAGTGCCTTCCTCAGCCGGTCTGTTCCAGCCAGCCGGTCGAACCTGTCCTCCAGAAAGGCGAAATCGGGGAAGCGCTCCCGGACGACAGCAAGCATATGCAGGCCAGTCCGGACGGGGCGGAATGCCTTTCTGTCCATCACCCTGAAGCGCACCCCCTCACATCGGATCCCCTTGTACTTGGGATGGGGGGCTGAGGGGAGGGATTCGGGGATGAAGGCCACGGGCTCGAACCGAACTCCCTCCAGTCCCCGGCGGTTCAGCTCACAAGCCAGCTCCTCCCCCCGTATCCATGGGGCGCCGACCTGCTCGAAGGGCCGCTCCGTCCCCCTCCCCTCGGAGAGATTCGTGCCCTCGGCGAGACAAGTGCCGGGATAGCAAAGAGCTGCCGAAGGGGAGGGCATATTCGGGGAGGGGCTCCGCCAGGGCCATCCTGTTTCCTCCCACCACATCCTCCGCCCCCAACCCTCCATCCGGACCACCTGCAGTTCCCCCTGCGCCGAAAGCCATTCCCTCGCTATCATCCCTGATAGCTCCCCGAGGGTCATCCCATGTCGGATGGGGATGGGATGGGGCCCCACGAAGGAGGAAAAACGGGGGTCCAGAACGTTCCCCTCCACGTGAACGCCGGTTATCGGATTTGGACGATCTAAAGCAAAAAAGGGCATCCCGGCCTCGAAAGCCGCCTCCATAGCAAGGGACATCGTGGCTAAGAAGGTATAGAACCTCGCTCCCACGTCCTGCACGTCGAACACCAGGGCGTCCAGGCCTTCCAGCATCTCCGGAGTGGGTTTCCTCGCATCCCCGTATAGGCTCCAGACCTGCACCCTGGTTTCGGGGTCCCTGCCCGATTCCACCGCTTCTCCGTCGGGTCGGTCACCCCTCAGGCCGTGCTCAGGGCCGAACAGGGCTATTAGGCGCACTTTTGGATGTGCCCTTAGCAGGTCGATCAGGTGCTCCCCCTCGTAGGTGCGGCCGGTGGGATTGGTGATTGCCCCCACCCGCATTCCCCAGAGGGGCCGGAAGTCGCGGTCCCGTAGAACCTCCATTCCCACCCGGACCCTCACCACCAAGGCCCCCTACGCCTGTCGTACCAGACGATATACCTCCGCTGGCGGGCCCACCGGCTTTTGGGGAAGAGCAGCACGAGCACCACCCCGGTGATGAATCCCCCCACGTGCGCCCACCATGCAACCCCCCCGCCGGTTTGGGTCGAGAGCGCTATGGCCAAGGTCCCGTTGAAAAGCTGGATGAAGAACCAGTAGAACAGAAAGAGAAAGGCGGGCAGGTAGAGTACCTCGAGGAAGAAGAACAAGGGCACCAGGGTAACCACCCGGGCCATAGGGAAGGAGATCATATAAGCCCCCAGAACACCCGCTATGGCCCCGCTGGCCCCGATGGAGGGTATGCCGGACTCGGGGTTGAAGGCGATGTGGGCGACGGAAGCCCCTATGCCGCAGAGTAGATAGAAGAGGAGGAAGCAGCCGTGCCCAAGGCGGTCCTCTATGTTGTCCCCGAAGATCCACAGGAACCACATATTCCCTATGAGATGGAACCACCCTCCGTGCAGGAACATGGAGGTGAAGAAGGGCACGACCACATCCCCAAGTTCTATTCCGGGTATCTGGCCGAAGTACGTGACCTTGACCGGGACCAGTCCGTAGACCATAAGGAAAGACTGGAGCTTGGGCCCCAGGCCCAGTTCGTAGAAGAAGGCTAAGACGTTGGCGGAGATGATCCCTATGGTCATCCAGGGGAAAGTCCCCGAAGGGTTTTCGTCCCGAAGGGGTATCACAATCGCCTCCCATTTCTAAGCCTTTCCGGATCTATGGGCGAGCCCGAAGCCTTCCTTTCCCTCGCCCCACCAACTGCCGTATAAGTTGTGCGCGCTAAGCACCGTGCCCACATAGTGCTCCCGGCCCTCTGCCCCCAGAATCAGGTAATTGT
>DTXA01000068.1 GCA_012962735.1 Candidatus Latescibacterota bacterium | reverse complement strand
GGCACTGGTTCATTTGAGTAGGGAGATTTTCCTCGACATCTGGGGTTCCTTTGGCTATAGTATAGGGAATTTGAGTTCAACGCTCCTCCCCCCTATCAAAAGGAGCTATTGAGATGTCCCTGTTAGAGAAGCGCTGTCCTGGGTGGAACTCGTTGGAGTTCAAAGGACACAGCCGGTATACGATCCAAAGCGGGGAGATGCGTTGGATCTACCCTTGCTCTAAGGGTGGTCTCTACTTCTCGGAGACCAAAGCCCCCTTCCTCGAAGGACTAAGGCCCCCCCTAAGCCGGATGCTACGAGTCTTGATGCGCTCAACAACGGGAGGGGGATCAACGCGGCCGGTAGAGTATTCAAGATCTCCAAGAACACGATCTATAACTGGTTAGATCGGTTAGGGGGGCTTAAGGAGACGCTGCTGCTCTCTGCGGGGTGTCCTCAGTTCTTAGTGCACCTTATTGAAGGGGATGCGTTGGATCCGAAGGGGGATGAGAATAAGCCTCCCGAGGAGTCGGAAGGATGGACGGTGGTGTTGATGGATCGGGCTTGCCGGTTTATCTGGGAGCTTTCCTGTGGACAGAACCCCCAAACCTTCTTTGAGAGGCCATCTCTACCTTGGGTCAGCTCATTGAACAGACGGAGGATCTGTCCCTTCTGCCCGATGGGGAACGTCGAGATGGAATCTGCTTGGTTGCCCTCTGTCAGCAAGTCCTCCGAACCGGCAAGGGGGGGCGTCCTCCGACGACCCTAAAAAAGGGGTGAAAGTCCGGATCAAAGACAAAGGGGGGACAAAACCATAAGAAAGGATCCAAGCGTCCGAAGGATCAGGCTCCCCAAAAGGAACACCCCGAAACTCCCCAGACCCTTCAGAGGCGGAGATTCACGCCACTCCTCTGCAGGCCTTCCACAGTGCGCTGAGACGCCTTCTTGCTTGCTACAGACGGCGCACCAACCCCTACGCTAAGCACCAGCCGGCGCTACAACGCAGACTAGATGCCTACTGGGGGCTCCACCACTTTGTCCGGCCTCATTTTACGACCCAGCAGGTGCCCGCTGTCACCTTAGAAATCCTGGACAAAGGCCTTTCCTTGGAGGAACTCTTTACCATCCAACAACTCCAAACCCAAGCCAACTGAACCAGTGCC
>DTXA01000067.1 GCA_012962735.1 Candidatus Latescibacterota bacterium | reverse complement strand
GCGGCCAAGATATGCTTAAAATCCTCACCTAAGCTCGGCACCACCGCAGGGATGCTCTATGCCTGCGACCTTATGGGAGGCTGGGCCGGGGGGCTCGTCGGAGGGGTGTTCCTGCTGCCGGTGCTGGGATTGACGAAGACCTGTTGGACCTTGGCTGCCTTGAAATTCGCAAGCCTCGTCGTGCTCCTCGTGGAGGCCGGTGTGAAGAACCCCTGGGGTAGAATCACAAGGTGGCTGAGGGGGAGGGGACAGGAAGCGAGATTAAGCCCAAGAAGTTCTTCTTCAGATACTTTTTGGGGACTCCTGTTGTTGGCCGAACGACGATGACGTCCAAAAAGCTCGCCCTTTTAGAGGAGCGAATAGACGCTGCGTATAAGATGTTGGAGTCCTGTCATGTCTGCCCCCGAAGGTGTGGGGTCAACCGCATAAAGGGGGAAACCGGAGCGTGTGCCCTGGGCCGGAACCCGGCGGTCTCCAGCGTCAACCTCCACTTCGGGGAGGAGCCTCCGATCTCGGGATACAGGGGTTCGGGGACGATATTCTTCACCTCCTGCAACCTCAGGTGCGTCTTCTGCCAGAACTATCCCATAAGCCAGCTTAGACACGGAAGGGAGGTCTCGGTCCGGGACCTAGCTGACGCCATGCTCAAACTCCAGGACCGGGGTGCCCACAATATCAACTTCGTAACCCCCACCCACCTCGTGCCCCAGATAATGGACGCCCTGCGTATCGCATACGAGCGGGGTTTGGAGATACCGCTGGTGTACAACACCGGTGGGTACGATTCAGTTGAGATGTTGAGGCTGTTGGACGGGGTAGTGGAGATCTACATGCCGGATATGAAGTACTCCGATTCCGAGATGGGCCGGAAGTACTCGGGGATCCCCGATTACCTCCAAGTAAATAGGGAAGCGATAAAGGAGATGCACCGCCAGGTGGGAGATTTGGTGATAGACGGCGATGGGGTCGCCCGTAAGGGACTTTTGGTGCGGCACCTCGTGCTCCCGGAGGGGATAGCGGGCACGGAGGGGGTCTTGAAGTTCTTGGCCGAGGAGGTCTCTAAGGATACCTATGTCAGCCTTATGCGCCAGTACTTCCCTGCGTACAAAGCTGTAAACATGCCGCCATTGAACCGAAGGGTCACCGAGGAGGAGTACGGGGAGGCGGTTGAGCTTTTGGAGAAGTACGGGTTGACACGGGGATGGATACAGGAGTGAATATAGCTCCCGATACCACGATGCCCAATATCGGTGGTGTTCCAGTCAGATAGAGCAGGGGACATGAGCGAAAAAAATTCCCATCCCGTATGCGGGCGACGCGGCGGCCTCGCCTTTCAACGAGGTCATTTATATGCCCAATTGGGAGGCGTACGAGAAGTTCCCGGAGACTCCGTCAGGACCTTCACTGAGAAAGGGGGGCTCGTTATGATCGGAGGGTACAAAGGCACTCCCGTGGAGGAGACCGGCAATCCGTTTATAACCGTCTGGGGCAGGGCCATGGCTTTCGCCTCCGACATAGCCCCGCACTGGGGTGCTGGGTTCTACAAGTGGGAGCACTACGGGAGGTTTTGGGTGCAGGCCGTCCGTTGGCTGGTCCGGAAGTTATAGAAAGGAGGGAGGCGTGTCCTCGCAACAAGTCGTGGAATACCCGTCCGTATGGCTGGCGGGCGAGAGTTGTTCGGGCTGTTCGGTTTCATTGCTCAACTCTGCGAGCCCCAACATCAAGAACGTGCTCATAGACCCGGTGATGCCGGGCAAGCACGTGAACCTCCGGTTCCACGCTACCATCATGGCCGGACAGGGGGAGCCGGCGGTGCGGGTGCTGAGGGAGACGGCCCTGGAGAGGCCCGGGGAGTACCTGCTCTTGGTGGAGGGCTCCATCCCCGAGGGGCCGTACTGTGCGGTCGGAGAGCTGGAGGGGAGGCATCTCACGATGAAGGAGATGACGGCAGAACTCGCCGGGGATGCTTTAGCCGTCATAGCTGTGGGCACTTGTGCCTCCTTCGGGGGCATACCTTCGGGGGAGCCCAACCCCACCGGAGCG
>DTXA01000066.1 GCA_012962735.1 Candidatus Latescibacterota bacterium | reverse complement strand
GCCACGATTTCGTTAGCTAAAAGCATAAAGGATTCTATGAGCTTATGACTATCGAGCCTCTCCCTGCGCCTTATCTCCAATGGGGTTCCCTCCTCGTCGAGGGTCACCTCGGGCTCGGGAAGGTCGAAATCTATGGCCCCTCGTTCGTGCCTCCTCCGAACGAGAGCCTTGCTGAGGGAGTCCATCCGCATCAGCATCTCCCGGAACTCCCATGCGGGCCCCGCCTCGGTCTTTCTGCCGTCGACGGCAGCCTGGGCTTGCGGGTAGGTCAGCCTCGCCTTGCTCCGCACTACCCCCTCCACGATCCTGTACCCTAGTACCTCTCCCTCCTCCGTGATGTCCACAAGCACGCTCATGCTCAACCGATCCTTCCCAGGATGGAGGGTACAAAGGTCGCTGGAGAGCTCAGGGGGCAACATGGGGATGGCTCGGTCCACCAGGTAGACGCTCGTGCCCCGGCAATACGCCTCCCGGTCTATCTCCCCTCCTTCGCGGACGTAGTGCCCGACATCGGCGATGTGCACCCCGAGCCGATATCTCCCGTCGCCCAGGACCTCTAAGGAGACAGCATCGTCGAAGTCCTTGGCATCCTTTGGATCTATGGTCAGGGCGGGAAGGGCCCTCAGGTCCTCCCTGCGAGAGAGTTCCTCTGGGGGGACCTCATCCGGAAGGGTTTCGGCCTCCTGGAGTACCTGAGGAGGGAACTCAGTTGGGAGTTCGAATTCCCTGACTATGGAGACCACATCGAGGCCGGGCTCTCCGGGATATCCCAGCACCTCTACGACCCGTCCATCGAGGGCTCTGGAGGTCCCGCCCTCTATCCTGACCGCCACCTTCTGGCCCTCCCTGGCCTCTTCCCCTCCGGATACATATACGACGGGGAATCTGGGATCGTCCGGCAACACCATCCCGGAACGATACACCCCCACCACCTGCCTCAGAGTCCGTTCTGTAACTTGTATCACCTTCCCCTCGGGCTTGGCGCCCCGCCTCCGTCCGTACACCTGCACCACCACCTTATCCCCGTGGAGGGCAGGTCCCATATCCTCCAGCCGCACGAACACGTCCGGCCCTTCCAGTTCCAGGGACACGAATCCGTACCCGTCGGGGTGCACGGAGAGCCGGCCCACGAACCGGTTCGCCTCCTCAATCGACCTGTACTTCCCCCCCCTGAGACGGGCCACCTTCCCCTCTTTTACAAGCTCCTTTAAAGCCCTGCGGAATGCCGGGTACTCCTCGTGGGATACCCCTAACTTCCTGGCCAGCTCCCGCTTGCGCAGGGGACGGGTTGCCTTAGAGAGGTATTCTAAGATACTCTTACGCATGGCCCATAAGCTCCATCAAATGGTTCCCCACCCGAACCAATTCTCGGAAGACCTCCTCGTACCCTCCGGGTCCCCCGGCTTCGAACATCAAAGGTCTCCTGTACCCGCACCGGCCCAGTTCGACCATATATGAACTCCAATCTACCGTGCCGTGTCCCGGTAAGAGGTGTTCGTCCTTCGTCCCGTCGTTATCGTGCAGGTGCACCGAGGCGAGCCAGCTCCTCTACAGAATCTCCTAAGACGATATAAGTCACAAGAGTGATTCATCAACCAATCGAGCGTCAGTCTCACACAAGGACCGTCCCGTCCGTGAGGAATGGGTTGTACCGCCGTTCATAGCCGATCGTGGTTTCGGACCCGTGCCCGGGGTGGACGACTATATCGTCCCCCAACCTCAGGAGTCTATCCCTTATGGAACGGATCAGAGCCTCGAAAGACCCCCCGGGCAGGTCCCACCTGCCTATGCTGCCCCTGAATAAGGTATCCCCGCAGAAGATGTGTCCCCCAGCCAAAAGCAGAACAGAACCCGGACTGTGACCCGGAGCGTGGATGACCTTCATCGCGATCTTCCCGCAGGATACTTCATCCCCATCCTCCAAGAACCTGTCCGCCGGTGGGACGGCTCGGGGAAGCCCGAAGAATAGCGCCGAGCCGTTGAGGTTTCCGTCCGTGAGCATATCCGCGTCGAAGGGATGAACCCAGACATCGGCGCCGGTAGCTTCCTTCAGGGGACCGTTTGCAGCTATGTGGTCGAAGTGTCCGTGTGTGTTCACAATCGCCGCCACATGCACTCCGGCCTCCTCCACGGCCCTTAAGATCCGCTCAGGATCGGCTCCCGGATCTATCACTACAGCTTCTTCAGTCTCATCGCAGCAGATGAGATAGCAGTTCGTCTCCAAGGCCCCAACTACTATCCTCTCCACCCTCATCACAGCATCCCCACTGGGTCCACGTCCGGTGCCACAAGGACCTCCTTCCTCCGGGCCTCGGGCCTCAGCTTTCTGTCCACTTCAACCCAGGCCCGGTGGATGGCCCTATGGTCACCCTTGAGCAGTAGATGCCACCTGAAGTACCCCCTCAGCCTCCCCAGGGGGGCCTCTACAGGCCCCAACACCTCCACCCCCTCCCATCCCCTTAGGGCCTCCCCGTACCCCCGGGCCACCTCCTGCACCTGCCCTTCCTTCCTCCCACGGAAGCAGACCAAGATCAACCGCCGGAATGGGGGGTACCCCAGGGCCTCCCTGTCCCTCAGCTCCTCCACGGCGTACCCCTCGAAGTCGTGCTTACGGGCGAAGCGTATGGCTCGGTCGTCGGGGGAGTAGGTCTGGATGACCACCTTCCCCGGGATATCTCCCCGCCCGGTTCGGCCGGCAACTTGGGCAAGAAGCTGGAAAGTGTGCTCCCCCGCCCGGAAGTCTGGGAGCGAGAGTGCTACGTCCGCCGAGACCACCCCTACCAAGGTCACCTCGGGGTAATCCAATCCCTTTGCCACCATCTGAGTGCCCAACAACACGTCTCCTTCCCCCCCGAACCGGTCCAGCAGCCGCCAGTGGGCCCCCTTGCGGCCGGTGGTGTCCAGGTCCATCCGCACCACCTTAGCTTCCGGGAAAGCCCTCTTCAGGGCCTCCTCCACTCGCTCGGTCCCCACGCCTCTCATCCTCAGGTGCATCCCTCCGCACTGGGGACAGAGGGATGGAGCTGACCTCCGGAACCCGCAGTAGTGGCACACGACACTCCTGCCGGCGGCGTGGTACGTCAAGGTCACCTGACAGTGGGGACACCTGAATGTGTGCCCGCAGTCCGGGCACTGGACGAAGGCCGCATATCCCCTGCGGTTCTGGAGTAGGATGACCTTCTCTCCCCTCCCCAGCCTCTCCCCTATCCCCTGCAGGAGGACATCGGAGAAAGGCCACCGCCCAGCTTTGTGTTCCTCCCTCATATCCACAACTCGCACCTCGGGAAGGGGCCTTCCCATTATCCTCTCGGGAAGCTTGACCAGGTGGAATTTTCCTTCTATGGCGTTGTAATAGGATTCCAGGGAGGGAGTGGCCGAACCTAAGACCGCAACACCCCCTGACATCTTCATCCGCATCACCGCCACGTCCCGGGCATGGTACCGGGGTGCAGCGTCGTACTGCTTATAAGTGGTCTCGTGCTCCTCGTCCACAACTATCAACCCGAGGTCGGGCACGGGTGCGAAAACGGCCGACCTCGCCCCGATCACGATACGCCGCTTCCCTTCCCGCAGCATCCTCCAGGCGTCGTATCTCTCCCCCTCCGAAAGCCCGCTGTGTAGCACAGCGACCTGATCCCCGAACCATCCCCGGAACCTGCGCACGGTCTGGGGGGTGAGAGAGATCTCGGGCACCAAAACTATCGCCCCTTTTCCGAGCTCCAAAGCCTTGTCTATGGCCTCCAAGTAGACCCTGGTCTTCCCGCTTCCAGTGACCCCCCACAATAACACCGTCCGGTAGAAGCCTCCCTCGAGGGCCTCCTCTACGGTCCGGAGGGCCTCCTCCTGATGTGGCGTCAGGGGGGTTCGGAGGGGGGGTTCGCCCTCGACCTCGGCGAACGGGTCCCGGACCACCTCCTCCTCAAGTACCTCGACCAGTCCCTTTCCCTCGAGCCTCCTGACCGCATCTCGGCCTATCCTCCACTTCCCCTCCAGTTCCGAAAGCCGAACCTCCCCCCCACGTTCCCACAGGACCTTCAGGCATTCGGCCTGTCTCGGAGCCCGGCGCTCCAACTCCCCGATCTGGTCCTCGACCTCCTCCGGTGGCACCTTCAGCCTGACCGTATGCAGCCGCACGACTCGCACTCTCGGTCCCTCCAGCTTCTGCACCACATCCACATAGCCCTTCCTGGCTAGCTCGTAGATCGAGGCGAAGACCCTATCCCGGCCCAGGTTCCGCACGAGACGGGATAACATAACGGGCCCTTGAGATAGGGCCCGCACGATCCGAGCCTGGAGCGGAGCCTTGGGTTCTAAGGTTTTTGCCAGGGTCTCGGGATCGGCTTCCTTCAGGCACACCTCCCTGTGGCTCTCCCGGAAGAGGCCTGGGGGCACGGCGGCCTTGATGGCCTCCCCCCAGGAGCAGAGGTAATACTCCCCCACCCAGCGGGTAAGGTCCAACAGGTCCGATGGGAGGAGGGGTTCCGAGTCGAGCAGGTCCAAAAGCGGCAGGGTATCCCCCTCCGGGGCCTCGTCGGAGGCCCCCACCACGAACCCGGTTCTGGCCTTTCCACGGAAGGGGACCAGCACCCTGTGCCCGGGACGTGCTTCCCATCCCTCGGGCACCCGGTACGTGAAGGTCCTGTCCACCGGTATAGGAAGCGCCACTTGGACGTACATATCTCACCTCTCACCAGGCCTGGGCAGGGAGGCTTCCCAGGGGAAGGACCTCCGGACTACCTCCACTTCCTTCCGTGTACATCGAACCCGGACGGGCTCCCGGTCCCAGGGGGAGTCGTCAACTGGCCTTCCGTCCAAAACGAACCTCACCCCATGTGGCTTACCCAGCAGTAGCTCAAGCCGTTCCTTCGCCTCCCACTGCACCTCCCTATCCATAGGCATAAACCCGACGTAGAACAGCTTCCCGTCCGAGGCTACCGCCACCCACGTCTTCTCCTGGGCATATCCGGACAGGACCAGGAGGGTGTCCCGACTGGGGAGGGGCTGCTCCCGGCGGGCGAGAGTGTCGTGGGCCGCCGAAGGGGACTTGTGGATGGGTGGAGGGGAGGGCTTCCTGCTCAGAAGGAGCGCCAGGCCCACCAGAGCCAGGATGCCAATTCCGATCCCGTAGCGCCACGGAAAGGCTCTACTTTCCTTAGGAGGTGGCTCCACCCGGGAAGGGGGTTCCGGCGGGAAGGCCCTGTCGAACTCGGCCAGGGCTTCATCGGGGTCCAGGCCAACCTCCTCGGCATACGCCTTCACGAACATCCGCACGTAGGGACAGGGCAGGAAGGAGAAATCTCCCTCCTCCATAGCACTGAGGCACTCCTGTCTGATGCGGGTGTTCTGGGAGAGGAGCTCGAGGGATACCCCCTTAGCCTCTCTTGCCTCCTTCAGCTTCTGGTGCAGCGACATATAGGTTCACCGTCTCACGTGCCTCGGGTCTGTGATCCTGAGGGTCTGTTCCACCTGCTTCTCCCGGGAGGTCCTGCGCTTCTCCTCCAGAAAGGCCTCGTACTCCCCTCTATCAATCGGGATCTCGACCGGCTTTCCCTTCGCCCCCGAGAGGATGACGGCGTTCAGGAACTCGACGGACCACACTCCCTCTTCCCCTGGAGAGATCAGGGGTTCCCCGTAAAGGATCGAGCGGGCGAAGTTCCGGATTATGGCTTTGTGTCCGGTTTCCCTTTCCTCAAGGGGCACTTCTATCTGCTCGGCCTCAGGGCTGGCCCACATCTGGTCCGAGGTCTTCGCGAACTCCGAAACCGGCACCTCCAGCTCCCAGAAGTACAGCTTCCCGTCCCTTACCACGAGCTTGCCCTTGTCTCCGCAAAGCTCCATGTAACTTCCGCTGGGGTGTTCCACGGTGCTTGTGTAATAATACCCCCTCGCACCGTTGGGGTAGTCCAGCAGCGCGTGCACCTCGTCCTCCACCTCTATATCGTGGAGACGCGTCCGGATCCAGGCGGTGACCCAGCTGGGCAGACCCCCGAGCCACATGAACAGGTCTATGCCGTGGGGGGCTTGGTTTATTATCACCCCGCCTCCCTCTCCCCTCCATGTGGCCCTCCATCCCGCGGAGTTGTAGTACGCCTGGGTGCGGAAGTGGGGGTCCACGAAGCAGGTCCTGTAGATCTCCCCCAGTTTCCCTTTTTCTACGAGGCGACGGGCCGCCTGGTACACCGGGAGGCTCCTGCTCTGATACATAACGGCGAACTTCACCCCGGTCTCCTCCGCGGTCCGCGCCATCTCCTCTGCGGCCTTGACGGTCACGGCCATGGGCTTCTCGGAAAGCACATGGAGCCCTTTGCGCATGGCGTATATGGAGATCGGAGGGTGGTCATAGTGAGGGGTGGCAACTATCGCCGCATCGACCAGTCCGCTGTCCACCAAATCCCTGTAGTCACGGAAGCCCTGTACGCTGTACTTCTCGACAAGGGGTTTGTACGCCTCCTCGTCTATGTCGCACACGGCGGTCAGTTCGACTTCCTCGATGTCCTCCATCGTGTTGCAGTGCCCCGTACCCATACCTCCCGTACCTATGACCCCGATGCGTACCCGGTGCATGATGACCTCCTTAGGAAATTTAAAGTCGAACCTCAGGATTCCCATACGCTCCTTATGGTCCTTGAGATGGCCAAAAGGTTCTCCTGCCAGCGGTCCTCGGGGATGTCCTCGGTTATGCCTATTATGAAGCGATCTCCGGGAGAGGCTGCCTCTATGAGCTCCCGAGCCGTTCGCTCTACAACTTCCACTGGGGACAGGTGGACAGAGGAGGGGAAGTTGATCCACAAAACCTTGTCCGGCCAGATTTCGAGCGCCTCTTTAAGGCTCATATCGGTATCCGGCGCAGGGGTGAAGGCCTCTATGTAGTCCAGTCCGGAGTTGGCTATATCCTCGGCCCAGGCCCTGTTGTTGCCGTCTAAGTGCGCCCCCAAGAGCTTCCCGTGCCCATGAAGCACTTCTGCCGCCTCCTTATAAAGCGGTATCACGTACTCCCTGAACCTGGGAGGCCCCATAACCTCCGGGACCTCGTTGCCGCCGTAGTTAACCGCCAAGGCGGGGGAGCGGGCGATAATGGAGAAGAGCTTCCTTTGCTGGTCGGCCAAGGCATCGTATAGCCTGAGGACCTCGTCCCTCCTCTCGGCCCATTCCACCGCGAATGCCTCCACGCCCATCCAGCCTATCATAATCTGATGCAGGGGGGTCGATCCGATACCTACCCTGAGGAATACGTCCTCGCCGAGCTGTTCCTGGGCCCTGAGGAATTTCTCGTAGCACGGTACAGGTTCGGGGTCCACGGCAAGCCACATCAGCTTCTTGTAATCCTCCGGCCCTTTGAACACGTGCTCCACCCGCCAACTGGTGAAACCCGCTGGTCTGTCCACCCTCACGAGGTCCCCGTCAGGGGTGTGCCAGACGGTGCGGACGTAGGGAATACCTTCTTTTTGGTATTCGTGCCGCTCCACGCTCACCCTTCTGTACCGCAGCTCCACCACCGGATGCCTGCGGTCCACGATGCATAAGCCCTCGTTGCGCAGCCTCCGCTCTACCGAGCACTGGGGGAGCTTGCTTTCATAGATGGTGAAGGGCGTCCGGTCGGGGACCTCGTGCCTGAGGACGGCCTCCACTCGTCCACGTGGGTTCATACTCCCTCCTAATATAGCCCTAAAAGTTCTTCGCTCCCCTCAGATACTTTTTGAAGGCTTCGTCTGGGTGGCTATGGCGAATCGCTCGGCCCCCGCCTGTCTAGCCACGTCCATCACCCACACCGCCAGCTCCAAGGACACCCTCTTGTCCGCCCTGAGGACCACCATGGGGTTCCCCACCGAGAGCAACTTCTGGCGGATGGCCGAAGGGAAAAGTGCTCGGGAGACCTTCCTGTCGTTGAGGTAGAGGGTCCCGTCGGCGGTGATGGTGATCACCACCCTCCTCTCGGCTGCTATCTCCGGAACGGTCGTCTTAGGCAGGTCCACCTTGATCCCCGGCTGAAGTACGAAGGTGGAGGAAAGCAGGAAGAAGACCAAAAGGAGGAACACTATGTCCGTAAGCGAGATGGCCGTAAAACCCGTGAGCATCCTCCTACCCCGCTGCAGCCTCATATTTTCCCCCTAAGATTTTCAGAAGTTCGTTGGCCGCGGACTCTATCTCAAATTTGATCCTGTCCACCCTCCCCACGAAGTAGTTGTAGAAGATGAGGGTGGGGATCCCGACGCTCAGGCCCCCTGCTGTGGTCACCATGGCCTCCCATATCCCCCCGGCCAACACGTCGGCGTTGACGTTCCCCCCTAAGGCCTGTATCTCCATAAAAGCCTTGATCATCCCTGTCACAGTGCCCAGAAAACCTATCAAGGGAGCCACGGCCGCCACGGTGGCCAGCACCCCGAGGTTGCGCTCAAGAGCGAACACCACTCTGTCGCCTGCCCCCTCCATGGCCGCCTCTGCCGATTCCCTGCCCGCAGGGGCGGCCTCCAGGCCGGCTTTGAGCACACCGACTATGGCTCCCCCGGCCTCGCATGCCCGCTTGGCCCCCTCCAGGTCCCCCCGGGCGAGGGCTCCCCGCACCCTGAGCATGACCCCCTGTAAGTTCGTCCTGAACCTCCGGAAGGTCAGGAACCGCTCGATCACGACCGCCAAGGCGATAAAGGAGCACAGCAGGATGGGGACCATAAGCCATCCTCCCTGCGCCACCACGCTCAACAGGTTACCTTGCTCCATACCTCCCTCCCTATCTCCCACGGCCATTTCTCGCGGGCCAGACTACACTCCCCCTCCCCCCCGAACTCCATCTTCTGGCCCGGTCCACGTACACGTGATACCCCGCAGGGAAGTAGAACCGCCCAAGCCTGCCGATATCCAAATCCCGGGGCCAATCCAACCGAATAGTTACGAGGTAGAGACCTCGAGCCATCTCCTCATATCCTTTCCTCGGTTTAGGAGTTCAGTACCCCCAGTCCAATTTACGCCAACTGAAGAACTGAGGATTCCCAAAAAGCATCGGAGCGAAGCGGAGAACTTTTTGGGGCATTAGCTCAAAAGGTGTATGTTTCCCACCCGGACCTCCTCCAGCCCCGCGGAGTGCGCCACCCCCACCGCCTCCAAGGCGTGTCCACGGGAGGTCGTAGGGAGGTCGTAGAGGAAGAAGTCCGGGTGGAAGGCCAAGAGGGAGTAAGGTATCCTTGGGTCCACCTCAGCGATGAACCGGGCTATCCTCCCGACCTCCTCGGCGTCCACGTACCCCGGCACCAGGAGGGTGCTGGCCACCACTAAGGGGGGGGCCGACCTTTCCCGGAACCTGGCCCCGGCCCTGCGGAAGTTCTCCAAGCTCGCTCTGTTGGAGCTTCCTGTCAGTGCTAAGTGGAGCACCTCATCGTACGCCTTCAAGTCGAACTTCACAGTGCCGCCGCTCCCGAGCGAGAGCTCCACAGCCCTGTCCATCAGCTCAGGGGAGGCCTGTCCAGAGGTCTCCCAGCAGACCGCCACCCCTCGCTCGGCCAACAGCTTCCCCGAAGCCAAGGCGTGGGGCATCTGGGAGGACGGGTCTCCGCCGAAGAAACAGACGCAGAAAGTTCGCCCCGTAGCCTTGTCCGCCAAGTCCTGGGCGCTCAGTATCCCCTCCTCCGGGGACATAGTGCGGAAGTGCCAGTTCTGGCAGAAGAGGCAATCCAGGGAGCAGCTCGCATAGAAGACCGCCAGGTTGTGGTACCCCCTCTTGGTGTGGCCGGCGCATACCCAGTCGGCCACGCAGTTTGTGGGAAGGGGATCCCTGTACCAGTGCAGGAAGCCCCGCTCGGGCGTCCCAGCCACGTGGACCAACTTCCCCTCCCGCACGGTCCTGAGCCCACAGTACCCCATCTCTCCTTCCCCAATCCTGCACTCCCTGGCGCAGAGCCCACAGGAGGCACCATCCGGGGAGTTCGGAGGTGCGGGGGGAAGCCTAAACTCCTCCCTGGCGGCCCGGTGCGCCTCCCTTAGGTAGGGGAGGGTCTCCTCCGGCCTCCTCCTTATACAGGAGAGGCAGACGCCGAGGTGGATCGGGGCAGGAGTCCCGCAGATCCGACATCGACCCCTCATATAGCCCCAAAAAGTTCTTCGCTTCGCTCAGATCTTTTTGGGAGCCCCTAAG
>DTXA01000065.1 GCA_012962735.1 Candidatus Latescibacterota bacterium | reverse complement strand
ACCTTTCCGGCGACCAGAGATATCTTTACGCTGCCCTCCGCAATACATATAATGTCGCGGACTTAGCCGTGAACCACGCGGATTTCACTATGCACTTCCACAATTACTGGAACATGATATCGGTAACGTACCACAGGTTCAGGGGGCTGGTGCTGGCCTATCTGGAGACGGGGGATAGGTACCTTCTGCAGACCGCTGAGGGCGTGGCACATCAGTTCCTATCGCTCCACAGGAGCAATTGGCCCCGCCGTACGGTGGGAAGGGGATGCTATCCTGTGCTTGGGTTCCTCTCACTTTACGACTATACCGGCGACCATAGATATCTGAACTTTGCCCGCGAAGTGCTCCACGACCTGGCCGCCACCCAGAGGCCAGATGGGGACATGGGACAAGAGGCCGGAATAGGACTCTACGGAGAGTGCAACAATGTGGGAGGGCACTGGCCCACGGCCGGGCTGAACTTCGAGGTGATGGTGGAGTACCTACTAAGGGCCGGCTCGGACCCTGTTGTGGAGGATATGATGCGAAAAGTTGCAGATTGGACCGTGGAGAGACAGGGGGAGGACGGCTCGTGGAGGGGAGGATATCCGCTTATAACCGCATATGTCGTCAAGAACCTCCTCTGCGCCGGACTATTGCTGCGGGAGCCCAGGTACTTCAAGGCCATAAAGCGGACCGTCAGGTGGTTCTTAGCTGCCCGTCAGAGCTTTGGGACGCACGCGTACACTGTTCTTAAGAACTTTCCGTTCTACGAAGCCTTCATATGGGGTGCGCAGCTCACCGAGGATGGAGTTCAGTTGGAGCCCTTACCCATCCTTGCAGGAGTGGATACTCCCTCGGAGGTCTCAACCCCTTGGGGGAAGCTCATATTACGGCTTAAGAACGAGGGTCGTGGGACGATATTCTCGACCTCCTCGGAGGAGGACTTCCTGGTCCGTGTGGTGCTTCCGGGAAGTAGGGTCCACATAAGGGAAGGGGGAATACCATGAACCGTTTCCTTTCCTTGACGGTCGTCGTCGCCCTTTCGTATCCAGCGAACGTGCGTCCCCAAGAATGGAAGGTCCTCGACTTGGGGACGAACATCTATGCCATAGCAGAGAAGGGGAGATATCTATGGTTCGGGGGAGGAGGAGGTGGGCTCAGAAAGTTAGATACGATAACAGGTGAGATGGTCTCTTATACAGAGGCGAACTCCGGATTGCCTGACAACTACGTAACATCCATAGCCTTCGGTTCCGAGGGAGAAATGTGGATCGGGACCGCGGGAGGGGGCCTTGCAGAGTTCGACGGGAAACGCTGGAAGGTGTACAACGCTGTAAATTCAGGACTTCCAAGGGACGAGGTCCGCTCCCTGGCTGTGGACCACCGGGGGAACTTATGGGTGGGGACCTATCTCGGCGGCCTAGCCAGGTTCGACGGAGAAAGCTGGCTGGTGTACAACAAGACAAATTCGGGACTTCCAGATGACCGGGTATATTCTATAGTTATAGACGACTGGGGAAACGTATGGACGGGCACGAACCGCGGCCTAGCTAGGTTCGATGGAAAGGAGTGGAAATTCTACAGGGGAGGCTACATAACTTCCTTGGCCTTGGACGTCCATGGAAACTTATGGGTCGGCACCGCAGGGGACGGCCTTGCGAAGTTCGACGGCGAAGACTGGGTCACCTACGGCCCTGACAACTCCAAGCTGCCCAGCTACTTAGTAACTGCTCTCACCTTGGACCACCAAAATATCTTATGGATCGGAACCTTGGGAGGAGGGCTGGCCAGCTTCGACGGCAGAGTTTGGACGGTCTACACCGAAGAGAACTCCGAGCTTCCTGACGACGACATTTTGGCTATATTTGTGGATGCTCGAGGACACAAGTGGATAGCAACGGGAGGAGGCAAGCTGTTTGTACACAAGTGACGATATAGCTGAGCGGCCTCCAGTTCTCAGGAGGGTCACCCAACACGGGAGGTTAGGATGACCTCAGCTGAACTAAGGACCAAAAGGAGGGAGATGGCCCAAAGAAGAAGACGCATAATCTTCAACAACGATGGGGACGACCTCGGCGCTGATGGAGCACATACCCCCGAGGGACTTCTGGAGGTGCGGACCACGGCTTTGCTCGACAGCCATGTGGACGCTATCTTCTACTACTCCAGCCACGGCATGAAACTGCTCTACCGGGACGGGCCCTTCGGAAGGCTCTACCGGATTACCCCGAGGCAGGGGGGCCCCTTCGTCCAGTTCGCCGAGAACTACCGTAGGCTCGTAGGAACGTATGACAGGGACGCCTTGGAGGTGATGGTAGAGACATGCCACGCTTACGGCAAGGAGGTCTTTTACAGCAACCGCATGAACGACTGCCACGATTCCTTCTTTCCTTGGCACATATACGACATCAAGCTCAGACATCCGGAGTATATCTTATCCACGAAGGAGGAGGTCGAGAGACACGGGTACAAGTTCCCCGACGTGAGGTCCTATTGGTCCGCCTTGAACTTCGAGCTTCCCGAAGTCCGAGGGCTGGTCGTGGAGGCGCTCGGTGAAGTCTGCCGCTCGTACGACATAGATGGGATAGAGCTGGACTTCCTTCGGGCGCCCGTGTACTTCCCTCCCACGATCGAGGGCAAGCCTGTCGACGGAAGACACATAGAGCTTATGAGCGAGCTCATGCGACGGATAAGGAGCACCACGGAAGAGGAGGGGTTGAGGAGGGGAAGGCCGATACTCCTGGCAGCCAGATGCCCCAGCGATCTGGAGCTATCGCTGAGCGTGGGGCTGGATGTGGAGACGTGGCTCAGGGAGGGGTTGATAGATATCCTGATAGTCGGCCGGTTCGTCCAGTTTACGATGCCCGTGAAGCCCCTGATAGACCTGGCGCATAGATACGATGTTCCGGCCTATCCGATGGTGGCGAACTGCGGATACAAGAACAGGGGAGGTGGGCTACAGCCCAGCGGTGCCCCCTTCCTGCCCAATTCAGCCGATCCCCTCATGTACAGGGGAGATGCGATGGTGCTGTTCTCCGAGGGAGCTGACGGGGTTTACACGTTCAACTTCTTCGAACCCGGCCTCTCGCTCTGGTGGGAGCTGGGGGACCCCGAGAAGCTGGCAGGTATGAACAAGGACTACGTTTGGGACTACCTCCCCTCGCACAGGGGGAAGGGGGACCTCCTCTGGGAACTGCGGCTGAGCGAGAGGAGACCCCCTTTGAAGGTGACGGCTCGAGGCTGCGAGCCCATCCCCCTTATGGTGGGCGAAGACCTGGCCTCACCGCCGCCGGAGGGCAGGCGCCGCTTACTCTGCCTACGGGTCTATATGAGCGATCTAACACCGGAGCACAGACTCTCCTTCAGACTCAATGGGCAGGCCCTTCCGGATGCGCTGGACCGGAGGGGGGGATGGCTGGAGTTACATCCCCCGGCTGAACTGTTCAGGGTGGGGGAGAACTTGCTACAGGCCGTCCTGGAGACACCTGCCGGCGAGGAACCCGAGATAGACGAGGTCAGGCTGGAGGTGCGGTATCCGCCGGCGGGGTCCAATTGAACTGAAGATGGGCCACCAGGTCATATCGGGCGAAGGTTACTCGCTCCAGTTCGAACTTCTCAAAGCGGGCAAGTGCCTGAAGATGCACGAGATGCCGAGGGGAGAGGTCGGGCGCATCTGTGAGTGGGATGTGTCCGGGTTCAAGGTGTCGTTCCCGTCCGGTTGCGTGCTACACGTAGAGCTGCTGGGCAGGTCCGGGATGAGGGTCGGAAGGATCGAGATACTCTCGTGCGATGTTGAGGAGCCCTTCGTGGTCCTCCTCAGGATGCTCCTGTACAACAGGAGCCGACCGTACTTCATGATCCCAGCGGTGCTTTACGGCACGAACAACGCAGGTAGGGGCGTGGTAGCCGGCCATCCAGGCGGGGTCGGAGCCGACCCCCAGCTGGACTATCGGGCGAGGGAGGTCAGGTTGGACCTGAGCCTGTCGCCGGGCTGGCATTTCCGGTCGGACCGTAGCAGTATGCCATCCGTCAGCGCCACGTTCGACGGGCATTTCGTGGCATTGGGGATCGGGGAAGCTTCGGAGCATTCCTCCGGGGAGTGGGTCTACAATTCGGTAGGCGTATGGACCAGCCCGGACCATGGGGATTCCATTAGCGTCGCTATGGGCACTTTGAACTGGCCGGCGAGGCTCATCTGCCACAGGTTCGAGGATTCACCTTCGCTCGAGCCCCTGACCAAGGGGAACGCCGTGGGCATGGCCGCCGAGTTCTGCGTATATGCCGGGCCGGCCGAGGACATGTTCGCCTACGAGCCTTTCCTGGTGGACTGGTACAGACATATACACGAGCCTCCGAGGGAGGGGCCACCGCTTGAGTGGGCGATGAGGGATGTCGCCGACGCCTTGGTGGAAGATGGAATACATCCAAATTCGGGCTATTTCCACATGTATCTGGACGATGAGGGCTTCCATGGGGGCACCCTTTTGGCCTGGGCTGGAATATTGCAGATAGCCAGGCCCCTCATCCGGACGGGGTTCCTCCTGGGGGAGGAAGGGTACATAAAGACCGCAGCCGATATGGTGGAGAGGGTATTGAAGGAGGCTTTCAACCCAAAAAGCGGGCTTTTCTACGATATACACCAGGACGGAAGGTGGCAGGCCAACACCTGGTGGCCGTGCTTAGGGCACACCTCCCTGGTCAACGGCCATGCCTGCTACCTCCTCCTCAAGATGT
>DTXA01000064.1 GCA_012962735.1 Candidatus Latescibacterota bacterium | reverse complement strand
GTCCTCGCTCTCAAGCAGGGCCGCCTCTATAAGTTCGGGGCTGGACTCCCCCTCCAACAGGGGAGCGAACTCCCTGCGGCGCCTGCCGCAGAGGTAAGCCTTCCCCCCGTACGAGGCAGCCCTCCAGATATAGTGGCCGTACGTGCCCTCAAGCATCCTCGGCCCCTCCCACCTGACGCCGTCTCCGCTCCAGACGCAGTACCCTAAGTGGTCGTTCAGATCCCGCACGCCTCCGGGCGGAGGCACGAGCCAGGTTCCCGTGTACACGAAGAGTCGGTCGCGGAAGACGAGGAAGTGCGGGTCCCTGGTGTCCCTCCCCGGAACCCCGAACCTGAATACCTCCTCCCACTCCACCCCGTCCTCGCTCGAAAGCACGACTATCCGGGATGTTGGGAACACCCCGTGTCCATCGGGGCACGAACGGAACGTGAGGTACAGCCCGTCGCCGAACCTGCACAGGTCCGTGAAAGCGTTGTGGTTCCCGTCGTCGAATACCTTGCGCACATCCTCGAGCTTCAGCTCCGGCACTTCAGCCATGTCCCACCTCCTAGTCTTGGGACTAAGGCAACCTCCACCTCACCACCTCGCAGTGGGTCGTGTCGTCCTCGCCCATGTAAGAGTAGCTCGTGATGAGCGTCCCGTCCTCGAGCTGGACCGTCCTTCCGAACCCACCCCCGCTTTCCCTATCCATAGGCGTTTTGGTGTCCAACATGAGCCTGTCGTGCTCGAAGTCGAAGGCGAACCCGTCCGACGTCTCCTCCCCCAGCACTGCCCTCACCCCGAGCGGGGGTCTAAGGTCCCTCACGGTGAAGGTCAGGAGCAACCTCCCGTCCCGAAGCCTGAGGATAGCGGGATACATCTCACCGTAGTAGCTTCCGAGTTCTGAGTACCTCCAGAACCTCCCGTCCGAGGACCTGAAGAGCACCATCCTGTCGTGATGGTCCCAGTGCCCGTCCGGCCTCTCCGTGCCGGGGATGGGTGGAAGCTCCCTGCAGTCCCCCCTGTGTATGGCCAACAGGTCCCCGTTACCGGCCTCCCAGAACACCGCC
>DTXA01000063.1 GCA_012962735.1 Candidatus Latescibacterota bacterium | reverse complement strand
TAGCCCGTCAAATAGAAGGTGCCAAAGAGGTGAAATGTTCGGAATTTGCCAGAGAAATCATTGCCTCCATGGACGACTGATATCCCGTATCGCATACTGGACATTGTCCTGCCAGGAAGGTGTGCCGGATGTAAACATCGTGCCTTGTGACATAGTGAGAGATGAAAGAGGGTTGGCACTAAGTTCTCGTAATGTGTACTTAAAAGGTGAGGAGAAAGATAGAGCATTATGCCTCTCAAAGTCGTTAAAAAAAGCAACCCATATGGTACTAGCAAAAGAACTAGATGTAGAAACTATAAAAAAAGAGATGCTTCATATACTAGGTGAGGCAGACAAGGTAGAGTATATCGCCATCGTAAATAGAGAGTTTAAAGCTATAGATACGGTAGAAGTTGGCAATACTATTATCTTGGTAGCTACATGGGTAGGAAAGCCAAGATTGATAGACAATCTTTGGATTTAAAAAAGGTCTTCGAAGTCTTCATGCGTTGTTGTTGGTTTTGACTTTTGTATAACATCTATTTTAACTTTTGGTTTTGAGTGTGATGTAGGATTTATAGTATTTTTAGGTTTTTCTTTAAGGTTAAAAAGAGACTTCACAGATTGAGCTTCTTTGGGCTTATCAATTTTTATAACTTCTTCTGTACTCTCTTCAACAATCTCTGCTTGTGGAGTATCATTATAAATCATTTCATTTTGTTCTACTTTTTTTGCTTCTTTTGGATTTGGTTTAAGATAACTTTGTTCTACCAATATTTGCACAAGGTTTCTGAATATTGGGACAGCAGAGAGTGAAGCAAAATATTGACCTTTTGCTTTTGCTCGGACAACAAGTACACCAATGGTATATTTGTTCCCTTTTTTATCATTAGCAAATCCGTAAAAACTACTATGGTACTCACGGACATAGCGTCCTTTTTTGGCAATATGAGCTGTACCCGTTTTGCCCCCTATTATTAGACCAGGATATTGTGCTTTTACTCCTGTACCTCTTTGGACAACATCTACTAACATATCATGTACTTGACGAGCTGTTTTTTTACTAACAGCTTGTAGACTTCCTATCTTAGGATTAAGCGTATACTGTTTTCCTTTTTTATCACTTAAATAGTTAACAATACGAGGCGTGACAGCTATCCCATCATTATTGAAGGCTGAGTAGGCTTTAAAAAGTTGTGAAAAAGTGGCAAGCATGCCATAGCCATAAGATGAATTTGCTCTGTGTAGTTTATGGTTTAATAAGCGTAAAGGTTTAAGACTTCCTGGCAAATCACGAGAGAGGTCTAATCCTGATGGTTTTGCAAGACCAAATTTGATAAGACCTTCTCTAAACTCTTTTCCTGTGAGTCGCCATGATATTTGGGAGATACCAATATTAGAAGAGTGAACTATAATATCAGTAACATTGAGAGATTCAAACTTTTCATCATCTGTTATTTTACGGTTTTTACCAATTTCCATTTCACCATTGTAGGTATTAAACCATGTGTTGGGAGTGACCTTTTTTTTATCTAGGGCTATGGCTAAAGTAAGTGGTTTAATGACAGAACCTGCTTCATGAGGGTACTCTGAAAATTTTGGGTTAAGTGCAGGAATATCTTTTTGTTTGATATGTGCGGGGTTATAACGCTCTGAACTTGCAAGAGCTAGTACTTTCCCTGTATCACTCT
>DTXA01000062.1 GCA_012962735.1 Candidatus Latescibacterota bacterium | reverse complement strand
TACCCAAGGCCTTCTAAGGTCCGGAGCCGCTGCCGCACCTTGTACCGGTTAGTGGCTTCGGGGTACTGCCTCAGCACCTCCCGAAGCACCTCCTTGGCCTCTCCCAGCCTCCCGGCCTGCTCTAGACACCAAGCCGCCTTCCAAAGCGCCTCAGGCGCGAGAGGGGACTTGGGGTGCCTCCTGGCGAACTTCCGGTAGGCCTCGGCCGCCTCTTCGTACTTACCGAGGTTTTCCAGGCAAGTCCCTATGCCGTAGGAGGCGGCAAAGGCCAGGACCTCATCCTTTCCGTACCGGTCCAGACACGTCCGGTACGCTTTCTCCGCCTCATCGTAAAGCCCCTTCGAAAGAGCGATGTCCCCCAAAGCCAAACACGCCCGGGCCGCTGCCTTAGTCCCCCAAAACCTCTCTCGTAACTCCCGATACACCCCCGAAGCCCTGGCCGTATCGCCCTGAGCCCAGGCTATCTGCCCCTCGGCCAAGAGTTCCCAGGCCTCGGCCTCACGACGCTCCCGGTGGCTGGCCCACAGGTTCACCACCCCCACCACCGCTAACACGCCCAAAACTCCAGCCCCCAGTTCACGGTACCTTTCCCTGACCAGGACCCAGGCCCTGAACACAGCCGTCACGAACTTGTCCTGCTTGACCTCCTTCTTGGTCAATCTCCTCCTGGGCTTCAGCATCCTTCCTCCTCCGTCGCCAACTCTCCGTACAGGTCGTAAGGGTCCGCATCCACAACTCGCACCTTTACGAACTCCCCCACCTTGGCCTCCCCCCGAAAGTACACCACCCCGTCCACCTCGGGAGCATCCCGGAACGACCTCCCCACACCATCCTCCTCCACCAATACTTCTAACGTCCTCCCAATCCACCTCCTGTTGCGCCTAAGCGATACCTCCTGTTGGAGCGCCATAACACGCTCTGCCCGCTCCCGGCGCACCTCCTCGGGGATCTGGCCTGGGAGGGAAGCCGCAGGGGTCCCCTCCTCCGGAAAGTATGGGAAGACACCCAACCTGTCGAACTCGGTCTCCTCGATGAACTCCAATAGCTCCTCGAAATCCCCCTCAGCTTCCCCCGGGAACCCCACCAACACCGTCGTGCGCAGGCAGAAGTCCGAGTTTTCCCGGAACATCTCCACCAGCTCCCGCATCCTCTTTCCCAAGACTTTCCGGCCCATCCGCCTCAGCACCCCCTCCGAGATGTGCTGGATCGGGAGGTCTAAATAGGGAAGGAGCTTTGGGACCTCCCGGAAGGCCCTTACGAGCCCCTCGTCCGCGTGGGCGGGGTGGGCGTACAGCAGCCGGACCCACCGGAGCCCTTCTACCTCTTGGAGGGCCTCCAAAAGCGGGACCAGACGGGGCTCCCCGTATATGTCCCTCCCGTAGTTCGCAGTGTCCTGAGCGATCAGAATTACCTCCCCGGCGCCGTCCTCCACGAGCCTCCGCGCCTCTTCCAGAACATCCTCCATGGGCACGCTCCTCAGAGGTCCCCGGATGAGGGGGATAGCGCAGTACTTGCACCGGTTGTCACACCCGTCCGCCAGCCTCAGATAGGCGGTGTGCCAGGGGGTCAGCCGGTACCTGCCGTTCCAGGAGCACGCCGAGGGCCTCCTTCTCAAAAGCCTGTCTAAGTAGGCCACGACCTCCCGCTCCTCCTCCAGCCCCAAGATCAGATCCACCTCGGGAAGTTCCGCCTCGAGCTTCCCCCGGTACCTCTGGGCCAGACAACCCACCACCACCAACTTGGCTCCTGTGCGCCTCTTCACCTCCCCGGCTTCTAATATGGCCTCGACCGACTCCTCCTTGGCCGGAAGTATGAACCCACAGGTGTTCACTAAGAGCACATCCGCCTCCTGCGGATCCTGGACCACCTCGTACCCCGCCTTCAGGAGGGCCCCCAATATCCGCTCTCCGTCTACCAGGTTCTTCGGACAGCCCAACTGTACCAAGTGTACTTTCAATACTTCTTCACCCTCCTTCCGGGATCACCACGATCCCCAGCTCTTTGAGTTGCTCTTTCGCCACCTCGGCCGGGGCCCCGTCCATAAGCGAGACCGCCGTGCCCGTCTTGGGGAAGGCTATCACCTCCCGTATTGAAGTCTCCCCCAAAAGCATGGCCACTATCCTGTCGAACCCGAAGGCTATCCCCCCGTGCGGCGGGGCTCCGTACTCCAACGCTTCCAATAGGAACCCGAACTTCTCCCTCGCCTCCTCCCCTCCGATGCCCAAAGCCCTGAGGGCCTTCTCCTGTAAAGTTCTGTCGGAGATCCTTATGCTCCCGCCCCCTATCTCCACCCCGTTCCAGACCAGGTCGTACGCCCTGGCCCTGACTAGGAACGGGTCCTCCTCTAAAAGCGGCACGTCCTCCTCGACCGGCGATGTGAAGGGGTGGTGCGCCGGTGCTATGTTCCCCTCCTCGTCCCGCTCGAAAAGCGGGAACTCCACCACCCAGACCAGCCTGTGCTCCCCCTCGGGTATAAGCCCGAGCCTCCTGCCAAGCTCCAGCCTCAAGTTCGCTAAGGCCTGGTGCACCACCCTCTCCTCCGAGGCCACGAACAAAAGCAAGTCCCCTGGCTCCGCCCCCATCCGCTCCAATAGCCTTCCTAAGACCCTCTCCGGGAAGAACTTCACTATGGGGGAAGAGGGCCCGTCCGGCCCCACCCTGATCCATGCGAGTCCTTCGGCCTTGAACCTTTTTACAAACTCCGCAAGCTCGTCTATCTCCCTTCGGGAGAACCTAGCCCCTCCCTTTGCATTGATCCCCTTGACCCTACCGCCTGCCTCTAAGGCTCCTAAGAAAACCCTGAAGTTCCCCTCCCGGACTATATCCCCCACGTCCACCAGCTCCAGCCCGAACCTCACATCCGGCTTGTCCGTGCCGTACCGCTCCACCGCATCCCTGTAGGACATCCTCGAGAAGGGAGGCCACACCTCCAGCCCCACGGTCTCCCAGAAAAGGGCCTCCATCATCCCCTCCGATACCTCCATCACCTCCTCCTCCCCCACGAACGACATCTCTATGTCTATCTGCGTGAACTCCGGCTGCCTGTCAGCCCTCAGGTCCTCGTCCCTGAAACACCTGATTATCTGGAAGTACCTGTCGTATCCGGCGACCATCAAAATCTGCTTGTAGAGCTGCGGGGACTGGGGAAGAGCGTAGAACCTCCCCCTGTTGATCCTACTGGGCACCAGAAAGTCCCTCGCGCCCTCAGGAGTGCTTCTGATAAAAAACGGCGTCTCTATCTCCAAGAACCCCTGGGCAGAAAGGTACCCCCTAACCGCCTGATACGCCCTGTGCCTCACCACGAGGTTCCTCTGCATGGGGGGCCTCCGCAGGTCCAGGTACCTGTACCTCAGCCTCACCTCCTCCCCAGCCTCGCACCGGTCCTCTATGGGGAACGGAGGAGCCTTGGAGGTGTTAAGCACCTTCATCTTCTCGACCATGACCTCTATCTCCCCGGTGGCGAGCTTGGGGTTGGCCATGCCCTCTGGCCTGAGCTCCACCTTCCCCCTGACCGCTATCACATACTCCGGCCG
>DTXA01000061.1 GCA_012962735.1 Candidatus Latescibacterota bacterium | reverse complement strand
TCCTCGAAACCCGACCATATCTAAGCTCCGTACTGATTCCTCCTTACACCTCAACATTTTTCCCGACGGCCCGCACCTTCCCCTCCATTGTCAGGGGCTTATCCCGGCGGTCGTCTATCCGCAGGGAGGTCACTACCCTCGAGGCCTCCTTCAGCACAGCTCGGTGCATATCGCCTGCCAGCTTCAATATTTCCTCCACAGTGCCTTCCACCATGGTAGCCATCGGCGTCACTTGGTACTTCAGCCCGGACGCCTCCACGACCTCCAAGGCCCTGGCCACATATCGACTCACCGACGACGAACCCGTGCCTAAGGGCACCACAGAGATATCGGCTACCGCCATCTTCCCTCCTTTCGCAGCACAAAGTGGACCCTATTGGCTTCCCCCCCCCTGACCCCCTTAAAGGTGAAATCCGAAAAGGCTCCCAAAAGCTCGAAGGGGCTCTCCCCTATCCGTTCCACCACCCACTCCACTGGATATATCCACTGGCGGTGGGTCTCGCAGTAGATCCGAGGGTCCCCGGCGAGGCGCACTTTGAAGTAAGTGTACTGGACCCGTTCTTCCGGTTCGTATCGGCTCCTGCGCTCGTAGGAGAATCCTGGACCCGACTCCACTTCGGTATAGTCCAGAAAGTACTTCATAGAATTGGCCTCGGTGCAGATGTCAAAAATGAAGAGCCCACCTGGGGAGAGGTGCATATAGGCCTGCCGCAGGGCCTCGGGGAACTCCCCCTCCGGAAGGTAATTGATGCTGTCGTACACGCACAACAGCACTTTGAACTTGCCCAGGGGGCTCAGGTCCCTCAGGTCCGCACGCACGAAGGAAATCTCCGCACCCACCCTCCGGGCCTTCTCCCTGGCCCTGGCCAACATGGCCTCTGAGGCGTCCGAGGCGGCCGATATCCTGTGCCCTCTTCTCCATAGCTCCAAGGCTATGTTTCCGGTCCCACAGGCCAGCTCGCATATATCCGGCCGTCCGGGGTCGAAGCGGGTCCAGAGGGCCTTTAAGTACCCTACCCATCTCCGGTAGTCCACGTGTCGCATCAGAAAGTCGTATATGGAGGCGATGGCCTCGTAGGGGGCCTTTTGCACGTACATGGCTGATTTTGAGGCAAAAATAGGGCGGTCCTCCTGTCGTGTCAACCCGCCTTTGGGCACCGTGACTCCCCAGACGAATATATCTCCAAGGAATGATCGTTCACTTTATCTCTTCCAGCCAACTGAAGACCTTATCTGAATTCGGAAGCTCGCCCTGTCCCCCAACCGAGGCGAGCTTGAAGGCCCCCTTCTTCCCTTGGAACGTCCTCAGCCTCCCCTTCCACCTTCAACGAAGATCCGAACACGCCGACTGCCCTCAAGGACCGGCAGACCCGGGAAAGTCCGAGAGAGGGACTGGGAGCCTGCGCAGGAGGGTCGAGGCCGAGGTCCTCCCCCATGATGTCAACGGACAAACCCCCATCAGCAGGAGCATCAGGACCGATAGGACGGGCAACATCGTCCCGAAGAAAGTGGCCGAGCACAGCATACATAGGACCAGAATGCCCAGGAGCATCGGCCCCTCCCTGGAAAGGGCCGGGACGATCCTACCCCCCAGCCCGAGCATCTCTCGTCTTCGATGTGCGATCCAGGCCACGGCTGCGCTGGACAGGCCGATGAAGGCTAAGAAATAATACCCTAAGGGGGAGCGGGCGAAGGCATGGACCGAGGAGACCACTCCGCTCCTGGTCAGGAAAGTCCCGAATATGGTAAGCTCGAATGTCAGAACGACCAACGGGAAGCTCCAGGACCTCATAATACCCCTGCGCTCCTGCATGGCCGCAGAATGCGGGAAGGCCGCGGCCGTAAGCCAGGGCATCAGAGAGGAGTTCTCCACCGGGTCCCACGACCAGTATCCCTCCATCCCAGCACCACATACGCCCACTTCATGCGTGAGGATGCCTAAGGAGAGGAAGACCCACGAGAACAGAACACCGCCCAGCGTCTGCCCCGCTTGGCTCATCCCTCGATAACAGCCCCCCGACTCCTAAGGCGAACAGCTGGTGTACTCGCAGGGGCAAACATCCGCCATAACCACCAGTTCCGGCAGAGCCTCTCTGAGCGCCCTTATCGTCTGCTGTATCCCGTCGTCCAAGTAGACCTCCCGTACTTCTTCCAAAAGTTGGTCCATACTCAGCCGAAACTACCCCGACATGGAGTCCTCCCTCCGACCTCGGGGTAGTCCTCACTACCACCAGCTCCTCTTGGCTATCTCCGCCTGAGCTAAGGCCAGCCTGCTTCCCCTTGTCCCCAGCCGGACCCTCATAGTCCGAAAAGCTCCCTAAAGGTGTGCACCAACTCTCTGCGCTCCTTGAGCTTCAAAACAGCCCCCCGCAGAAGCTTCTTTGGAGGGACCTCATCGAGCTTCCTGAAGAACGCCTTCACAGCGTCCTCCACCTCTAAGCTCTCGTACCATTCCCAGAACTCCTCCGCCTCCCGCTCGGAAATCTTCTCCGCCTCCCTCAGTTCTTCCGCCTTCTTCCGGGCGTGTTCCTGGGCCACCTCCCTGAGATCGTCCGTGAATATACATTCCACCCCGTCCAACTCCCCCACGCACTCTTCGACGTTCCTGGGGACGCTCACGTCCACGATCAACAGCCGACCGTTCCCGAGCGCCCTGTCGACCATCTCCCTGGTCAGAAGAGGTTCGGGCGAGGAGGTCGCCACGAAGAGCACCCGGAGCCCCCCCAGGACCTCCTCGAGCTGGCCCATCCGCGAAGGGATAGCCCTGTACCTCTCCTCGAAAAACCGCAGGCGCTCGAGGTTCCGACCGAATGCCCTGACCCCCTTAAGCCCCAAATTCCTCAGGATCAGCTCCGCCATCTCCCCGGTCCCTAGTACCCCCGCATGTTCCGGTACCATATTCGGGACCTTCTTCCGGGCCAGCTTCACCGCGAGGTTCGGCACTGAAACCGAGACCTCTTGTATCCCAGTGCGGCTCCGTATCTCCTTGGAGGCCTTAAAGCCGCTCTCAAAGAGCCGGCTTAAGATCTTGCCCACCTTCCCGGCGGCTTTGGCCTCTTCGTAGGCCTTGCGCACCTGACGGGCGATCTGTACCTCCCCTAAAGCCAGGGAATCGCAGCCAGAGGCCACCAAAGCCAAGTGTTTGAGCACATCCCTCCCAGCCTTAAAGTAAAGGTGCTCCTTAAGGGAGTCCGGGAGCTTCAAGAGGAGTTCCGCGAAGTCCTCGCTGCAGAAGTACAACTCAACACGGTTACACGTGGAAAGCAACACCCGCTCCTCCAAGCCATCCGAAAGCCCCTCCAGCGCCCTGAGAGCCTCCTCCCGGACTGCTAGGGGGGCGGTCTTATGGCTGAAGCCTATGAGGTATATCCGCCTCCGTATGCCACAGCTCGTCCCCTCTATGTACTCTTTAGCCAGGGCCAAAAGCAGCTCCCGCCTCCCCCTGAACGCCCTGTCGACAACCTCCCTCCGGACCTTGGAGAAGGCCTCCAAAGCTCGAGAGAGCTGGTTCAAGGGCTGGTGGTGTTCTATCATATTCCGCAGCGCGCTGGCGAATCCCGGCGCCGACCCCCCGGTCGAGACCGTGATCAGAAGGCTCCCCTTCCTGACAAAAGCCGGCATGAAGAAGTCGCAAAGCTCCGGGCGATCCGCCACGTTCACCCAGGCTCCCTCCCTTTTGGCCAGCTCCGCCACCCTTCGGTTGAGGTCCGGATCGTCCGTGGTCACGAAAACTATGTCAAATCCCTCCACATCCCCGGGTTCGAACACCCGCTCCACCACCTCCACACCCTCGAAGGCCAACCTCTCGACCCCAGGCGAGACCTCGGGCGCCACCACTCGGACCGAGAGGGGATTGCCCTCCAAGACCTTAGAAAGCTTCCGCTCCGCCACCTCCCCACCCCCCACGATCAACACCCGCTTCCCCTCGAGGTTCAACTCTACAGGAAGGCCCATCGCCGCTTCTCCTTTACCTCCCCCTGATGGCTCGTCGAAAGGACAATATATATAGTATCTGTTTAGGGCTATATAGTGGACGCATCTAAGGGATAGACCTGACACCTTGGGACATCTACCCTCCTTCAGAGGGAGAACTTATATAATAATACTATCCAACCCCCAAATTGTCAAGATGCTCTAGTTTCAGGATATAAGCTCCCTACCCATACTCGAAGGGGGGCACCCGGAAGTCCTGGGTGCCCCTTAGACCCATCCTTAACAGCAACCTTTGGATTTCTCCTTCCCTACATACTTCTCCGGCTCCTTCTCGAAGGCCGCCCTGCAGCCAGGAGCGCAGAAGTAGTAGGTCTTGCCCTTGTACTCAGCCTTGGCCGGGGCAGTATCCGGGTCCACGGCCATCCCACATACTGGGTCCTTCACCTTCTCCGCCATCTCTTTCACCTCCTTTCTTTAGGTAGGAAGGTCTTATGTCTGTTCGTCGCAGTAGATTAGCATTGTTCACCACAGTCACCGAACTGGTCGCCATAGCGATTTCCGCCAGCACTGGG
>DTXA01000060.1 GCA_012962735.1 Candidatus Latescibacterota bacterium | reverse complement strand
TGGAGCGGGACCCCGACCTAAGGGAGCATCCCCTCCTCAGGAAGGAGCTCGAACGCCGCTTCAGGGAGACATCGCTTATAGATGTGGGATAGGCCTCCGAAAGGTCCCGCCGTATTATCCTTCCGGATATAGCACCACCTTCACGTAGTTTCCCGTATCAAGGTAGGTCCGGGCCGCCCGTCGGACGGCGTCGGGTGTGAGCTTTCCCACCAGTTCACCGTACTTAAGGATGTTGCCGGGGTCCTCCCCGTGGAGGTAGTGGGTCTGTAAGGCATTTAGCCAAAATCCGTTCTTTCTTAGGCCCGTCTCCCACCTGCGTCGCTGTATCTCCTCAACCTTCTCCGGCGCACAGCCGAACGATATGGCGAAGTAGTATTCCTCGTCCGGATAGCGCGAAAACGACGGCCGGACCCCGACTCCGTAGATCCCTCCCATGTCTTCCCTCAAGGTCTCCCGAAGCTTTATCCTGAGCACGTCTGCCAACGAAATTATCTCGTACCTGTTCCAGGATGTCCATTCGAACTGACCGGAGAAGATAATCTGTACCAGACTCTTAGGCTCGAACCCCTTCCTAACGGTCTTCTCTACGACCCCCTTGGGAGGTTCCATTCCGACGTCCCGCCACGTCTCCGTCCTCGTCGGGCACCAACGAGTGTCCCCCGGGGCTGAAGGCGGTGAACAGGACCTCGTCGTTCTTGAAGTCCGTGGGCTTCAAGATTACCGATATCCCGTTCGAAAGCCTCCACTGCGTGATACCGAGGTCCTCCCTCCTATTCTTCTCCACGATCTCCGCGGGCGCAGGGGGGACACCTACCAGCAACGGCCCTGGGACTTTTTCCCCGTATGGCTCTATCCTCTTCTCCTCGACCCTCCTGAGCACCGCCAGGAGCTCCCCTTCGTCGGGGACCTCTACCCCCGGTTTGTCCGGAGCGTTTATCAGGACAACACGGTTGTCGTCGGTGATCAACTCGTCCGCCAGTCGGTTGACCTCCTCCAGTCGGATGCCGGGCAGGTACTTCTTATATAGCTCGTATTTGTATTCTATCCCCGGTATGGGTTCGCCGGCCAGGAAGTGGAGCACGTACTCGGCGGCGAACCGACGGGACTCCGTCTTCCCACGTTCGTCGTACATCAGTTCTATCCTTCGCAGCATCTCCTTCTTCT
>DTXA01000059.1 GCA_012962735.1 Candidatus Latescibacterota bacterium | reverse complement strand
TCGAGGAGCGCTGGGACGGCCGGGACGGCTCCTCTCCGGGAGACTCCTTCCGGGTACGGACCTAGTGGAGGGTATCCTGGAGATGGCCCGCTCCTTCGGAATAAGGGAAGGGATCGTCTTCTGCTTCGGCAGCTTGGCCCGGGCCCGTTTCTCCACTGGAGTTCGGCCAGTCGCCACCTCCCCTGAAATGATGGAACGCATTCCCTCAAAGACCCTTGAGGGCCCTGTGGAGTTTCTGTGCGGACAGGGCAAACTGGGCCTTCCTCTGGAGGGCGCCCCCGTGTTTCATCTCCACGGGGTGGTCGTGACCCCGGAGGGTCTGGTCACGGGTGGCCATTTCTTCGCGGGGGAAAACCCGGTATTCGCCACTTTGGAGGTCGTCATCCAGGAAATCCTGGGGATCCAACACCAATGGAAGGACGACGACGAAACAGGGGTTACCTTGATCGAGAGCATCCAAAAGCCGCTATGAGGAGTAGGTTATGAGCGTAGAGCTGACCATCCCCAAACTAGGCATGACCATGAAGGAGGCCAAGATCACTCAATGGGCCAAGGCTGAGGGAGAGTGGGTCCAAAAGGGCGAGGTGATACTGGTCATCGAGACGGAAAAGATCACCTTCGAGGTTAAGGCCCCGGCAGATGGATATCTCCATATCTTAGCCTCTCCTGGAAAGACGTTGCCAGTGGGGGCTCGCGTTGGGGTCCTACTGGAGGATAGGGAGGCATATGAGGTAGCGGCCGGTGCCGGAGAGGGTCCATCGCAGCCGTCTCCTCCTGTGGAGTCCCCTCCCCCTCCGGCTCCAGGCAGGGAGCTGGCAGTTAAGGCCTCGGAGAGAGCCGAGTGCAGACGGATCCGGCCTCTCCCTTGGCGCGGAAGACAGCCAGGGACCATGGGATCGACCTGGGGTCCATTCAGGGAACAGGACCGGGAGGACGCATCGTGAGGGCCGATGTCCTTCGGGCCTTGGAGGAGATCCAAGCCGCGCCTCAAGTCCCTGCTCCCGAGATGGAGGCCCCTTCTGCCGAGATGCCCGCCAGGGAGGGCGTCTGATCAGTAATCCCCCTGGAGGGGATGCGCAAGCATATCTTCACCCACATGCACCAGAGCCTTCAGGAGACGGCCCAGATGACTCTCACCTGCGAGGTGGACGCCACTCAACTGGTGCGGCTCAGGGAGAGTCTCCTCCGTCGATATGAGAAAGAGGACCTGTGTATTACTTACAACGACATCCTCGTGCGCATTCTCGCCCGCTCCCTTCTTGTGCATCCGGAGATGAATGCCAGCGTGGAGGGGGACCAGATCGTCTAGTGGGAGGGGATCCATATCGGTGTGGCCATGGAGTTGGAGGACGGACTGATCGTCCCTGTAGTGCGGGACGCAGATCGCCTCTCCATCGTCCAGATCCACCACAGACTCCAGGATCTCTTTCAGAGAGCCCGACAAAAGAGGCTTCTCCTGGACGAGATCAAAGGGGGGACCTTTACTCTGACCAACCTGGGTCACTTGGGGATCGATGCCTTCAGCCCCATCCTCAACCGGCCGGAGAGCGGCATCCTGGGGGTAGGTCGCATCGTGAAGCGACCGGTGGTGATCCCGAGACCAGAAGATCGGGTGGAGATCCGCTCTTGCATGACATTGAGCCTCACGGTGGACCACCGGATCATCGATGGAGGACCTGCGGCCCGCTTCCTCCGGACCGTGGCCACCTGCATCGAAGAGCCGCTACTGCTGGTGGAGTAAGGCATGCTGTCGGAGCAATGGGATTTGGGCGTGATTGGGGGTGGAGCCGGCGGAGTGGCCGCGGCGGTGCGCGCTCGTCAACTGGGGGCTCGGGTGATCCTCTTCGAGGGGGGGCATCTGGGAGGAGTCTGCATGAACCGAGGCTGTATCCCTACCCAGAGCCTCATGGAGACAGCCCGCCTCTATCGTACCCTCAGTCGGGCGGAACAGTTGGGTTTGAAGGTCTCGGGGCTGGCCG
>DTXA01000058.1 GCA_012962735.1 Candidatus Latescibacterota bacterium | reverse complement strand
GGGACGGCGGCCCACTTCGGGATATCGGACGAGGTCGACCTCATAATGGGCACCTTCAGTAAGTCGTTCGCCTCCATAGGGGGTTTCATAGCCGGCGAGGCGGACGTCATAGGGTACATAAAACACCACGCCCGCTCCCTTATCTTTAGCGCGAGCATGCCCCCGGCCTCGGTGGCGGTCGTCTATGCGGCCCTCCAAGTGATCCAGGAGGAGCCCGAGAGGATAGCCCACCTCTGGCAGATCACCCGGAAGATGCGCGAGGGGTATAGGTCCCTGGGCTTCGACATCGGCTCGTCCCAGACCCCCATAATCCCTCTCATAATAGGAGACAGGGAGCGCACCTTCCGGATGTGGAAGGAGCTGTTCCAGGAGGGCATATTCGTCAACCCCGCCATCCCACCAGCCGTCCCCCCGGGGAGGGCCCTCCTGCGCACGAGCTATATGGCCACCCATACCGAAGAGCAGATGGAGAAGGTATTGGAGGCCATGGAACGGGTGGGAAGGCGGGTAGGGGTGCTCCGAAAGGAGGTATGATGCCCCTGCGCATAGAGCTTGTAGAGGGGAGGAAGGCCCTCTGGGAGTTCCTGCGCCTGCCGTGGAGGATATACCAGGGGGACCCAAACTGGGTCCCGCCGCTCCTCAGGGAGGAGAGGGCCCGGTTCGACCCCTCCCGGAACCCCTTCTTCGAGCATGCAGAGGTGGCCCTGTTCCTGGCCCTGAGGGACCGGGAGCCGGTGGGCCGTATAGCCGCCATCGTAAACCACAGGCACAACGAGTTCTGGAACGACAGGGTCGGGTTCTTCGGGTTCTTCGAGGGGCCGAAGGAAGAGGAGGTGGCCGGCAGGCTCTTCGAGGAAGCAGGAAGGTGGCTGCGGGATAAAGGCATGGAAGTGATGCGGGGGCCGATGGAATTCTCCACCAACGAGACCTGCGGGATGCTGGTGGAGGGGTTCGATCGGCCTCCTATGGTCATGATGCCCTACAACCCCCCCTACTATCCCCAGCTCCTCGAGGCCTTGGGCTTACACAAGGCCAAGGATCTTTATGCCTTCTACATACGAGCCGACGTCCCCATCCCCGAAAAGGTGGCCGACGTAGCCCGGGCGGTCCAGGTGCGGGGGGATGTCCAGGTGCGGTCCCTCAGGATGAAGGAGTACTGGGAAGAGGTGAAACGGGTAAAAATAATCTATAACTCCGCCTGGTCGAAGAACTGGGGCTTCGTGCCGATGACCGATGCCGAGTTCGAACACCTGGCTCGGGAGCTGAAGCAGATAGTGGAGCCCGAGCTGGTGCTGATCGCCGAGACCGATGACGGCGAGCCCGTGGGGTTCTCCATGGCCGTGCCCGACGTAAACCAGGCCCTCAGGCACATCAACGGCCGGCTGGACCCAATTTCCCTGGCTAAGCTCCTCTGGTACTCCCGTAAGATCGACGAAGGCCGACTCATGACCCTGGGCGTGCGGGAGAAGTTCCGCAGGCGGGGCATAGAGGCGGTGTTCTATATAAGGACCCTCGAGGCCGCCCGGAAGTTGGGGTACGTAGGAGGGGAGCTTTCCTGGATCCTCGAGGATAACCACCTCATCAACCGGGCTATAGAGACCATGGGAGCCAAGAGATACAAAACCTACCGGATATACGACTGGGAGCTTTAGCCGAGAAGTTCTCCGATACATTTGGAAAATGCGGGTGCTGGTGACCGGAGGGAACGGGTTCGTGGGGAGCTATGTGGTCGAGGCCCTGTTGAGGCGGGGCCACAGGGTGGTATGCTTGGTGCGGCGCACGAGCGACCTCCGCTGGCTGAAAGGCCTGGAGGTCGCTTATCGCTATGGGGACATAAGGGACCGAGACTCGCTGAAGGAGGTCGTAAAGGGAGTTGAGGCGGTGGTGCACCTTGCCGGCCTGGTGAGGTCATCCGAGCCTGACGGATACCTCCGGGTGAACACAGAGGGCACGGAGAACCTGCTTCGGGTTTGCAAGGGGGAGGGTTCGGTGCGGTACTTCCTCCTTATGAGCAGCCTTTCGGCCGCAGGGCCTGCCCGGGGTCCCGAGCCCCTGCGTGAGGAAGACGAACCCCGCCCCATATCCACATACGGCCGGAGCAAACTTCTGGCCGAGCGCCTGGCCCTGGCCTGTTCGAATAAATTCCGGGTGGGGGTCCTCCGCCCTTCGGCTGTGTACGGCCCCAGGGACACCGAGGTGCTGGTGTTCTTCCGCTGGGCCAGAAGGGGAGTCCTGCCCATCCCGGCCGAGAGGCCCGGGTTGGTGAGCTTGATCTACGTGGAGGACCTCGCCAGGGCGTGTGCCATGGCCTTGGAGGCCGAAGCGGAAGGGGTGTACTTCGTCAGCAATTCCAGGGTCACCTCCTGGGAGGAGGTGGGCAGGACCGTAGCCCGGGGACTGAGGAGGCGGGCCTTCCTCCTGTACGTCCCCTTCCCTCTAGTGTATACCGTAGCGCTCTGGACAGAGTCCGCCTCCCGGCTTTCTAAGAGGGCCGCCCTGCTGAGCCGGGAGAAGGTAAAGGAGATGGCCCAGCCGTACTGGACCTGCGATCCGTCCAAGGCTGAAAGGAGCTTTGGCTTTCGGGCTGAGGTCGACCTCGAGGAAGGAATCGGCAGGACCTTGAGATGGTATCGACGGGAGGGATGGCTGTGAGGGACTGGAGAGCGTGGGCCGAACTGCTCAAGCCCATGGACGTGGCCTTCCTGGCGTACCTCACCGGTCTAGGGGCCTTTCTCCTTGTCTTTCACCGGGGGATCCCAAACTGGCCCTGGCTTATAGGGCTGCATATACTCACTATGTCGGCGGTGCTGATGTTTATATCGTGGGCGGAGGGGGAGGGGGTGCGAAACCTTTACGGGTCCCCCAAGTTACTTTATATGATAGCTTACCGGCTTGTACACTTCTTCCGCACCACATATCCCGGATGGCTGTACGCCCTGCTGTATAAGGAAAGCGGTCTGCTGATACACACCATATGGCCCGGGACCTTCGATTGGGTCCTCATCAGAATGGACCAAATGCTCTTCTTCGGCCTGCATCCAAGCGTCTGGCTCGGACAGTTGGGGGACAAATGGTTCTGGTTTACCGAGTATATGAGCTTTTCCTATGCGATGTACTACTTCCTCCTGTTCGTCGTCGGGCTGACGCTTTACTTCCGTAGGAAGTACAGCCCCTTAGAGGCCATGCTCTTGAGGGTGGGACTGGCCTTTTACATCTGCTTCGCCCTCTTCATCCTCTTCCCGGCTGCAGGCCCACGGTTCACCCTGGCCCACTTGGGGGCAAACCGATTAAACGGAGGGTTCTTCTTCGGCATAGCCCAGGCGATCGTGAACTACGAGGGTTATGCCGGATGCGCCTTCCCAAGCTCCCATGTGGCGGTGGCGTTCGTCGTGCTGACGACGATGCGCCGATACGAGCCTGTTATGCACAAGATACTGTTGCCATTGATAATAAGCCTTTTCGTCTCTACCGTATATGGAGGCTACCACTACGTGGTGGATGTGCTGGCGGGGATCGGAGCTGGATGGCTCGGGATGCTATGGGGAGAGCAGATAGAGCAGTGGTGGATTAAACGCTCCCTCGAGGAGACGATCTATGCTGTGTAGGCTTTGGGTCCTTCTGTTGCTTTGTTGGATTTCCCCCGTTTCGGCGGGGTCTGTGGACGATGCGGGATATCGGATCCTGCATGATCTTTACCGGGCCACCTGGCTGGACTGGACGATGGAGAGGATCACTCAGTTGGGGGACCTAAGGTTTCAGTTGGCCCTCTGCGCCGGTATGGCCGCCTACGGGAGGGACTACGAGCGGGAAACGGCCCGCCTACAATTGGCCGCATTCGTCGGCTCGGGGGCGGTCGTATCCCTCTTCAAAAAACTCACGGACAGACCCCGGCCGGAATATCCCAATTCCATAGACTCCTTCCCCTCAGGCCACTCAGCCGTCGTCTGGGCAGGAGCATCGCTCTTCGGACGACGTTACCCTAAGTGCCGATGGGCGTATTACATAACCGCATCCCTGGTATCCCTGTCCCGGGTGTACCTGGGCAAACATTATCCTTCGGACGTATTAGTTGGAGCCATCATCGGATACGGAACCGCGGAGTTGGCCTGGCGCTATAGGGAGAGGATCTGGAACCTCCATATCTGGTAGGTCCTCAGGGCCCCCGAAAAGTATCGAAGCGAAGAACTTTTTGGGGCTATAGGTCTGTCCTGGGGTGCCCCTCGCCAGGGCGTCGAAGGCCCCCACGTTCCCCTTCAGACATAGCCGATGCCCGTACCTTCTCCAACGTCACATCCCCGCCCAGGGGGCGCTCCAACGACTCCACCATCCTCACGCTCGCATCCACCAGCATGTCCAGGGCGATAGAGCATCTGCCGCACACGTGTACGCCGATGGGGATGTCGTAGAGGTCAACGTTCCTGCGACATCGGATCACAAGTTCTGATGCGTCTCCCCGCTCCTTCCACTTCAAGGGGGCGGCGAGCTCGTCTCCTGTCAGCGGGAAGCAGTCCCCGAACCCATACCCAGGGATGGGTCGGCCCTGGAAGAAGGGATGCTCGGCGTCCACCCTCCAGTGCACCCCGTCCGGCGAACAGGGCGTGCGGCCTTGTACCGGCGCTGTGGGTCGGGGTCGTAGAGCACTGTGGCGTAGTTGCCTATGAAGGGCACAGGGTCGGCCTTCACCGGCTCAGGCCTCCCGAAGCGCCGCACCACATCCCGCTGGGAATCCAACATCCAGTCGTCTAAGAAGAGGAAG
>DTXA01000057.1 GCA_012962735.1 Candidatus Latescibacterota bacterium | reverse complement strand
GCGCATCTTCACGTCTTTGAAGTTGAGGTATGAGGAGGAACGGGTCGGGATACACGCGACGGATCTGCTCTGGCCTAGACAAGCGGTCTTCAGGAAGCTTCAGGGATCGAGGATTACTGAGCGGGACGTCGTCTTCTTCGCTTTAGGCGCTGGGGAGGGGGAGGTGGCGGAGGAGCTCATGGGAAGGAGGCGGGAGGTCATGGTGATCCATAAAGGGATAATCCACACCGTCGACTCGGTCGTCGAGGAGGGCGGCAGGCTGATACCGGTAGAGATAAAGACGACCCGGGCGTCCCCGCCAAGCGTGAAGAGGCACTACCTGCTCCAGCTCGGAATGTACTGCCTCGCCATGCACGTCGACCACGGGAAGCTCGTCATATTCTACCTGAACGACGGCGCCGTAGAGGCGTACTGCATCCGCTACCCGCCGGACGCTCTTGGGGAGATAGAAAAGTTCGAGGAGGAGAAGAGGAACGAGATCGCCGCGGCGGTTAGGCTTGGGGATCCGCTGAGGGCTTCATGCGTCGCGGGAGACCCGGATCTCGACTGGAAATGCCTCACATGCCAGTACTGGAGGAGATGCAGTGGAAAACGCGTCAGATTCAGAACTGTCTTCCCGCAGCCCCTCATGGCTGGACGCGTCTACGAGGGGATGATCCTAAGAGAGGCCTATAGGGCTGGCGAGCATGGATGCGAAGTCGACATCCTCAGAAGCAAGACCGGCGAAATAACCGGGATAGAAGCGTCGGGAGACGTGGTGAAGCTCGTCCCGCTCAGGAGGACGGCGGAGGAGATACAATCAAAGCTTTAGGGGAGGCGAGTTCATGTCTGAAGAATTAGAGCTGTATCTCGACGACTTGAATGAGGAGGCGAAGAGGAGGGTCCTCGAATTCCTCGGCGTGGAGAGGCCTGAAGACCTAAACCTAGACGTCCTTCCGTTAACGATCATCCCGAAGCCGGAGGAACGGCTGAAAAATCAGCATTCAACATCTTAAGTCCGTGAGGGGGGTTCCATGCCCAAATATGAGATTGAAGATGAGATCATCAGGGCGATTGAGAGAGCCGGAGAGATCTACGGGTATGACGTTCCGGAAAATGAGAAGGAATGGGAGAAGCTGATAAACGATCTTTTGAGAGAGAAGG
>DTXA01000056.1 GCA_012962735.1 Candidatus Latescibacterota bacterium | reverse complement strand
GGAGATCGGGCAGGTGAGCATGGCTCAAGCCCACATGGGACATAGGGGAGGTATCTCCGGCCTTGCGGCTCCGGGCACCTGGCGCTCAGATAAGGCCAACGTGCCCGGTGGAAGCGCTAATCTTTTGGGGGTCCATTGCTTCGATGTGTTAAACGCCATCCTCGGTAGACCGATATCGGTCCAGGCTTCCTTGAAGCGCCTAATATCGCCCGTCCTCGAGGACACATCGGCCACCATCGTGGAGTACGCCTCGGGAGGTGTGGGGTTCGCAAGCTCGAGTTACGCCTCCTCACCTTCGGACTGGGTCAGGGTGTACGGGACCGAAGCTAACCTTATGGCCAACACCCGGATGGAAAAACTATTTGTGGAAAGGAAGGGGAGGGTGGAGGAGGTTGAGGTTCCTCCCCGTCCCGACAGCGGCTTCGCGGTAGTGGACATGTTCGTGTCGGCCGTGGAGGACGGAGTACAGCCCGAGACGGGAGGGGTTGAAGGGCTCCTGGCCGTGGCCGTCCTGGAGGCGAGCATCCTTTCGTCCGAGCGAGGACGTCGGGTGGACATAGAGGAGGTGCACTCCTCCGCCCTCTCCCAGGTGACACCATCGTCGTAGGAACGATACAGACAATTTATCCCCACCTGTGTGCCTATGCCCAATATCAGGCTGCTGTCCCTGAGCTCCAGGACGTCGCGGCTGGAGCAGGTAGGCCACCCCGGAAGGTCCGGCACCTCAGGTCCGGACCAGGTCGCTCCTCCGTCACGGGAAGCGATTTCACCTTGAGCCTCTTCGGGTTCACTACCTCCACGGTATCGTTCCATTCGGCCATCCCTGCCTCCTTTCACCGACCGCTCCAGCGGACCTTCGGCTCATCGTCCTCCTTCCGTCCACGTATCCGCATCACGATAGGAGCATCTGGCTCAGGGAAAAGACCAAATATAACACTTCATATCTTGCCAAACTCTCCGAAGAAGGTTATCTTTGGGATTGTCCATCGCCTTTACCTCCTTCTTGAGGTGGTTTGTCGGCGTCTGCATAAGGGGGTAAGGGCTTCTTTCTGTCCTATCGAAACCTTATACACCAAAGAACACCTAAGGAGGAAATATGGACCTTGCAGCTTACATCCGCTCCGTGCTGGACTTCCCCAAGCCGGGGGTATTGTTCCGGGACATAACCACACTGCTAAAGGTCCCCAAGGCCTTCCGGGAGGCCGTGGACAGGCTGGCGGAACTTGCATGGAAGGCCTCCCCCGAACTCATAGTGGCGGTGGAGTCCAGGGGGTTCATATTAGGGGGGGCTGTGGCGTATAAGCTCGGCTGCGGGTTCGTCCCGGCCCGAAAGCCCGGAAAGCTCCCGGCAGAGGCGCTGCGGGAGGAGTACGCCCTGGAGTACGGCATGGATGCGCTGGAAATCCATAGAGACGCCGTGCCCCGGGGAGCCAAGGTGGTGGTGTTGGACGACCTGCTGGCTACGGGAGGGACAGCAGCCGCTACATGTCGGCTCGTGGAGCGGCTGGGGGGGAAGGTGACACGTGTCGTGTTCCTGATAGAGCTGACCGACCTTAAGGGCCGAGAGAGGCTCTCCAAGTGGGATGTGCTCTCCATAATAAAGTATTAGGGATATCTGGAGGAAGGAATCTCGCCCTAAAAGTGCTCTCCAGAAGGCTATCCGAGTGGGCGAGAAAGGAGGAAGACATGCGCCCGAGGGAACGGTTCTTAAAGGCGCTCCGAGGCGAGACCGTGGACCGGGTGCCTCTACATGTCCTCGGCTTCAACTTCGAAAACCAGGAGCAGATAGAGGTGTTAGAGGACCCGGCCCGAAGGGAGATAGCGGAGCGCATCTTCCCCCACACCATATGGGTCTACTCCATCCCTTCCTATATCAACCGGTACCTTGTCACGCCCCCCCAGCGCATACAGGAGGTGGAGCGCCGGAAGGACCGGGACGGGGAGACGGTTGTTTATGAAATCGATACCCCCAAAGGGAAGCTTCGGGCGGTCACCCGCCAAGATAGCGCCAGCCTGACCACCTGGACCGTAAAGTATCCGGTCGAAGGTTTGAAGGACATAGAAAAGATCCTCTCGATCCCATGGGAGCTCCCCCAGGACCTCGCCCCTCCAGATACCATCCCCCCCGATGGGGAAGGACGGAGGGTGGTATACACCCATATCTCGTCCCCCTTCGTGTGTGTGGCCGGGATGATACCCTATCAGAACTTCCTGCTCCTCTGTGCTACAGAACGTAACCTGATGCGGGAGCTGGCAGAGGAGTGCAAGGAGCGGATCTTGTCGGTCTTGGAAGTGCTGCTCTCCCGGCCGGGGATAGAGGTGGTGTGGATGGGCGGATGCGAATGGCTCACACCTCCCATGGGCTCTCCCGAACTCTACGGAGAACTGGTGCAGGGGCCGGAGGAGGAAATCATCTCCCGGGTCCACCGAGCAGGTACCCTGGTCCACGTCCACTGCCACGGAAACGTGCGGAGCACCTTAACATCCGTGGTGGACCGGGGAGCGGACTACTTCGAGCCTGTGGAGCCTCCTCCGGATGGGGATATTACTCTGGCCGAGGCGAAGGAAGTCGTCCGTGGACGGATGACCTTAGGAGGGAACATAGAGGTGCGGGTCCTAGAGCTTGGAGACGAGGAAGAAGTGGAAAGTGCGACCCGGACGGCCTTCGAAGGCGGGAAATACCGCATGGTGCTTCAAACCACCGAGGGGCCCATAGCTCCCCGTATGAGCGACAGGATGCGGGCCAACTATCACCGGATGATAGACGTCTGGGAGGAATTTTCAGCCATATAATATTAGGGGCTATAAAGGAGGAGAGATGAACGTATTGCTCATAGCGCTGGACACCGTACGGGCGGACCATCTGAGCTGTTATGGATACCATCACCGCACCAGCCCCAACCTGGACCGACTGGCCGAAGAAGGTGTGCTCTGTGAGCGGATGTACGCTCCCGGCATACCCACCCAGCCCTCGTACACCACGATCTTCACCGGCCAGTATTCCATCACCCACGGAATAGTAACCCACGGCGGGGAGGCAGAGCTTTCCAAGGAAGCCCCATGGTTCCCCCGCATTCTCCAACAGCAGGGGTACACCACTTGCGCGGTCTCCAACCTCTGGCGGATGAAACCTTGGTTTACATGGGGGTTCGAATTCTACATAGACCCCTCCCACATTGTTCCCTACCTACATAGCGTGGACGCAGAGACCATCAACTCCAGGGCCATCCCTTGGCTGAAAGCGCACGCCCGGGAGAGGTTCTTCCTGTTCGTCCACTACTGGGACGCTCATACTCCCTATCTGCCTCCCGAGGACCTACGGATGAAGTTCTACGAGGGCGACCCCTTCGACCCCCGCAACGATAGCCTAAAACCCCTGTGGAGGCAGCCCTTCGGCGAGTGGTGGCGGAAGGGTTGGTTCCGGAAACTGGCCCGGGATGGACGGGAGGTGACGGACAGGGACTACATCCGAGCGCTGTACGACGCCGAAATCTTCTATGCGGATCGGGCGGTGGGGGAGCTGTTAAAGGTCCTAAAGGAGATAGGCGTGGCCGAGGACACCCTGGTGATCGTCACCTCCGACCACGGAGAGCTTTTGGGGGAGCACGACATCTTCTTCGATCACCACGGCCTTTACGATGGCGACATCCATACACCTCTCGTGGTCCGCTGGCCAGCAGGCGGCATCTCCGAAGGCCACAGGGTCCCCCACTTCGTGCAGCACGTGGACCTTGCCCCTACGATCTTAGAAGCAGCCGGGATTCCTGCCCCGGAGGAGATGGAGGGAAAAAGCCTACTGAAGCTTTTAAGGGGGGAATCGGACGAGCCCCTCTACGACCGCATCTTCACCCAAGAGTGCACCTGGCAGGCCAAGTGGGCCCTGTGCACGGAAGACTATAAGTTCATCCTCTCCCGTGGGGAGGACCTCCACAATATGCCCCCCAGGGAGTTGTATCACCTCCCCTCAGATCCCGACGAGAAACACAACTGCTACCTGGAACGATGGGAGATCGCCGAGCGACTGGAAGGGGAGCTGGAGAGGTGGATCAAGAAGATGTTGGAGAAGGCCGGACGATCTCAGGACCCCCTGGTGGAGCAAGGGATAACCTTAGGCAAGAGTTGGCACCGGTGGGTGGAGGAGAAAAGATATTGGTAGGACGGGGAGGTTGGGAGATATCCTGTAGTCTTGACGAGGAGCTTGTTTTGCGGTGGAGGACCGTCAGAAGAGCTTAGCCGTCCTGTGGCGGATATACCTTCCGAGGGAGAGT
>DTXA01000055.1 GCA_012962735.1 Candidatus Latescibacterota bacterium | reverse complement strand
CAGTCATGGAGACTAATCGCCCTATCTCCGCCTGAAGGAGAGGCGGAAGCCCCGGTATATCCGTGTCGAGGAACCCGCGCGCTATCATGGAGGTCGCCTCGCCCCTAGATAAGCCCCTGCTCATCAGGTAGAGCAACTCCTCCTCCGCTATCCTGCCGACGGCGGCCTCGTGGGTGAGCTCGGCCCCCGATACGGTGCTCCTTAGGGTTGGGTAAGCGTGCGCCTCGGCCTCGTCGCTCAGCAACAAGGCCCTGCACTCGAGATGCCCGCGGGTGTCGGGCCTGAACGACTTCAGCGCCCCGCGTAGCTTGACGTTCGCCCTGTCCGTGACCACGGCCCTCGACATGATCTCGCCTCGCCCTCCCTCGCCGGCGAATATTATCGCGGACCCCACATCGACATCGGAGGCACCGCGCCCGAACACCAGCGAGCGGATGCTCGCCCTCGAATTCCCCCCGCGTAGGATCACCGTCGGGTATAGCTGCGTGCTCTCGACGGCGCTTGTCAGAATGTAGTTCTCCCTATAGGTCCCGTTCTCGTCGACGATGACCCCCACCTTGGGCCTGATGTGGAACCTCGGCTTGAAATCATGGATGAAGGAGAAGGTAACCTCGGCCCCTCTTCCCACGTAGACCTCGGAGATGCAGCCGTGCACCGCGGTCTCGCACCTCGGGTGCATGGCACAGCCCGTTATTAGGTGCACCTTCGAGAACGGCTCGGCCACGATCACGATGCGAACGTACTGCCCCAGCCTGTTCGTCTCGAGGTAGAAGCAGGCCTGGACGGGCCAGTCCACCACCACCCCCCTCTTCACCCACACGAAGACCCCTCCCATCGAGTACGCCGCGTTGCATGCCGTGTACTTGTCCAGGTTTATGGGGACGATGCGGGAGACGTACCTCCTGAGCCATGGGAACCTGCAGACCGCGTCGTCGTAGTCCGTTATCACCAACCCGTCGGGGTGCTTGGGAAGGAGGTGCTGCCTCGCCAGCTCCGTGAGGCCTAGGTAAACGGGGGTGGCGTCGTCTTGAAGGTGAGAGCCGACCCTCTCGCCTTCGTCCGGTCGCTGCCCCACCGATTGAATCCTCTGCCTGGTCACCTCGTCCAGCTCCAACAGGCTTCTAAGGGGTCTGTGCTCGGGGGCTATGTGCGGCAGAAAGTGGGGCAGCTCGAAGTCCTTCCCATACTTGCCGACGGGAAGCCCCTTCATCTCGTACTCCTCGTATAGCTTCCTCGCGAGCATCCGCCGTTGCCTATACCACTCGGGGAACCTTTTGTCGTACTCCTCGAAGAACTCCCTTAGCTCCCTCAGCACCCTCTCCTTCCTCACCCGAGTCGCCCCCTCGAAAGCTCCCTTACGTAGCCCTCGTACCCGAGCTCCTCTATCGCCGGGATGATAACCTCCGGCCTTTCGGTGCTCAGTATCCGTCCCTCATACATGACGTGGGCCACATCCGGCTCCAGGTACCGGAGTATGTGCCTGTGGTGGGTTATGATCAGAACGGAGCTCCCCAGCTCCTTAATGACCCTGCCTGTCCGCCCTCCTATCAGCCTGAGCGAGTCTATGTCCACGCCGCTGTCCGGCTCGTCAAGGATCATAAGCCTCGGCCTCATGGCGAAGACCTGGGCCAACTCGGAGCGCTTGCGCTCCCCTCCCGAGAAGCCGATATTCAGATCCCTACCCAGGAAGGACGCCGGGTCTAGGCCTACCATGGCCAGATACCGGCTCGCCACCGTCTCCTCGGCCTCCTTGAAGGGATCCCAGGGCTCCTTGCCAGCCGCCACCCTTATGATGTCCCTCAGCTTCACCCCGCGGACCTCAGGCGGGTTCTGGTAAGCTATCGCTATGCCCATCTTCGCCCGCTCCGCTATGCTCTTATCGGCCAGGTCCTGCCCATCGAACAGGATCTGACCCTTCGTCACCTTGTAGGCCGGATGGCCCATAATCGTCAGCGCCAGCGTCGTTTTACCCGACGCGTTGGGGCCCAGCAGGACGTGGGTCTCTCCCCCCTCGATGGTTAAACTGACGTCGTGCAGAACGGCCTTCCCGTTGACGAGCACGCTTAAATCCTTTACGATAAGGGACAAGCCCAAACAAATTTAACATTGTTATATAAGTACTGTCATAAGCCGGCCAGGGCCTCACATAGCCGTCTACGCTAGCAGGAGATGCTCGCGCCTTAACAGGTTGGAGACCGGTACAGGAAAGGCGGCGTGGTTAGCTACTGTGCGGCTGTGGGAGGATACCATTGGCATCCTCGATAGAGCCCGCAGTAACAACGAGCCCTCACGGATCGCCTCTCAAGTCGAGTTCTGCGCACGCATGACTACTCATCGCTCTTCAGGGAAAGCGGCGCCTCACGCATGACTCCTCTCCTGCTTATATGAGTTCGCGCAGTGCTCGCAGCAAAAGGTCGTCTCCACCCCCATTATCGCCTCGGTGTACCCGCCCTCGTACACCTTGCACCCGCAGTTGGCACAGACCTCCAAGCTCGGCTCGATGGCAGTGGAGACGAGGGCGGCAAATCGCCTGAACAAACGCCTGCATAGCCCCTCGCCCATCTCCGTGAGCTTGTATACCTTCCTCTCCTTCTCCCCCACGTGTTCTATGGTGCGGGTCACAAAGCCCCTTCGCTCAAGCCGCCGAAGGAAGGGATAGACCAAGCTCGGGCTGACCTCCTTCCCCGTCCTCCTTCTGAACCTGCTGATTATGCTATAACCGTGGCATGGTCCCTCGTAAAGGAGCATGAGTATGTAGAAGCGGGAGAAGTCCGAGATGAAGTCATCGACGCTCATGGCGCTTACCCCCCTCTTCACCAAGCCTCACACCCCGACGCAAGCCTCCTCGTAAAGGGAGCCCTCCGCCTCCGAAACCGAGCCCCATCGCCACGCGCCTCCCTGAACTCGATCATCCTTATACCCAGGCTTAGGAATACAAGGGGTGGACGTCCGCCCTCCTCAGCAGATTGGCATTGGTCACCACGGATACCGAGCTGGTGGCCATGCACAGCTCGGCGATAACGGGGTGGAGCAAACCGAAAATCGCCAAGGGTATGGCGACTATGTTGTAGAAAAAGGCCCAGAACAGGTTCTG
>DTXA01000054.1 GCA_012962735.1 Candidatus Latescibacterota bacterium | reverse complement strand
GGAGATGTCTATCACCCTGAGACCTTTAACATCTGCTACGCAGACATATCTACCTGAAACGTAGACACCGAATGCCTGCCCCGGAGTATCGAACCCTCCCACTTGCTTAGGGGAAGATGGGTCGGAGATGTCTATCACCCTGAGACCTTTAACACGGTCAGCTACATAGGCATATTTACCCGAGACGTGAATACTTTCTACATTACCGGCATTCTGTCGTTGGATATCGAATGTCCCGATTTCCTTAAGGGAAGATAGCTCCGAGATGTCTATCACTCGAATCCCTGTTATCTCATCGGTGATATAAGCATATGAGCCCGAAACATAAATACTTACTGCATCCTGCCCCGGAGTATCATATGCTCCGACTTCCTTCGGTGAAGATGGGTCCGAGATATCTATTACTCTGAGGCCTTTATATTTGTCAGCGACATAGGCATATGGACCTGAAACGTAGACATCCTGTGTCCATCCCGGGGTCTCGAACGTCCCCACTTGCCTCGGAGAAGATGGATCGGATATGTCCACTATCCTGAGGCCTCCGTATCTATCGGCAACATAGGCATATCTATCTGAAACATGGATTCCCGCCACCTCAACGTTATAATATGCTCCAACTTCCCTCAGGGAAGATGGATCGGATATGTCCACTATCCTGAGGCCTCCATATCTATCGGCAACATAGGCATACTTACCTGAAACATGTACACCTACAGCTACCCCCGGAGTATTGTATACTCCTACCTGGCTCGGTGAGGATGGGTCCGAGATGTCTATTATCCTGAGGCCTGACCACAACACAGTTACATAGGCATACTTACCTGAAACGTGGATACCCTCCGCGTACCCCGAAGTATCATATACTGCGACTTCCTTCGGTGAGGATGGGTCCGAGATGTCTATCACCCTGAGGCCTGCTTCGGTATCAGCTATATAGACATACCTACCTGAAACATGGATACCTTCTATCACCCCCGGAGTATTGTATGCTCCTACCTGGCTCGGTGAGGATGGGTCCGAGATGTCTATCACCCTGAGTTTAGAACATAGGTTGTCAATATAGGCGTCCGCTACATATGCATATGAGCCTGAAGTATAAACGTTCCGTATCCACCCCGGGGTGTCGAACGTTCCGACCTTTTTTAGAGAGGAGGGCTCTGAGATGTCTACCACGAGAAGCCCTGCTCCTTTGGTCGCGACGTAAAGGTAGTTGCCGGATACAGAAAGATCCCAGACCACCCCGGGTGTGATATATTCTCCAACTTTCTCGGGAAAAGAGGGCTCGGATATGTCAAGGGACAAAACAGCACCTCCGGAGCCCAGATATGCATATCTTCCCTGAGTCACTACAGCACGAACGCTCCCGTACGGCAGTCTTCCGACGACCTTCACCTTTGGAACCTCCTTCGCAAGCTCCACTATCATCTTGCCGAAAGGCGCTCCCTCTTCCGCTCGCACGAACGAAGGGGACACGGCGAACATCACCAGGCTCGAAAACAAGCTCAACTCCTTCGTCATGGTATACCCCCTAGTTACGGTCCGGGGACCTGTTCCTTGAACTTCCTGAACTCCTCCCTCTTCTTCTCTATCTGCTCTCCGGGCTTCCTTAAGGCCTGTTTCAGACGTTCCCTTATGCTCGGAACTATCTCGGCCTTCAGGAATATCACGAGCTCCTTCTTCGTTATCACCTTCTGGTTGTACCCCGCTAGGAACCTCAGGCCGAAGACCCACCAGGGAAGGTCCTTAAGGATCGGGATCCCCCTCCTTACCACGCTCTCGTCGTTCGTGTAAAGGCCACCTATGACGGTCTGCTCCCCGTCCCTGAGGAGGGTGTAGGTGACCGCCTGGGTGCGGTTTATGGTAGTGCCCACTGCGGAGATCCCGGCCGAACTCCTCTCAGCGCTGATCTTCAGGTATATAAAGTTGACATCCTCCTGGGATATGATCTTGGGCTCCACCGTCAAGATGATCCCCGTGGGAAAGGTCTGCTGGATCACGTTCCCTGCGAAGTCCCTGGTGGTAACGAAGATATCCTGCCCAACCTGGATGCGGCCCTCCTGGCCAGAGATCACCGTGATCTGTGGGCTGGCGATGATCTCCCCCCAGTTCCGGGCCTCGAAGGTCTTAAGCAGGGCCAGGACGTTCAGGGTAGCTGAGAGGGGACGGGAGGCGACGATGGAGAGCTGCTGCCCGTCTCCGGGGGAGACGGTGGCTAAGGAGGCCTCTATTTTAGTCTTCCCAGTACTTATGGCCTGCCAGTTCACTCCCAGCTCCCTCAATATCCTCCTCTCCCCCTCGAAGAACACGGCCGATATGTTCACCTCCTTTGTATCTAAGGTGGCCTCCAAGGGCGGCGCCTCTTCCTCCTTAGGGGTTACGATCTCTATGTAATTGGGATATTCCCGGTATTCCAGTCCCTTGGCCCGCACGATACGCTCCAAGGCTCGCCTCCAGTGGAGGTTGAATACTTCCACCTCTATGGGCTCGGTATGGTGGGCGGGATCTATG
>DTXA01000053.1 GCA_012962735.1 Candidatus Latescibacterota bacterium | reverse complement strand
GGGTTGAAGGGGGGGGAGACGATGCGGTACACCAAGAAGTCGTCGGCGGGATGGGGGGCGACCCGGAAGCGGACTTTCCTTGAGGTATACACGACCCCGGGACGGCCCCGTCGGACGCCCCTCACCTCCACCCAGGCGTCCCGGTCCACAGAGGCTTCCTTTATACGATTCCAGACCTTTTCTGGGAACCACCACTTGCGCTCGGACGTCACGAACGACCACCTGAGCTCGGTCCCCTCCACCCCTACGGTCACCTGCCATAGGTCGTCCTCGAGGTCCTCCCACTCTACCTCGGGTGCGCAGAGGTTGGGTGGGAATACAGCCCCGTCGGGTGGGTAGGTGACCCGTAGAAGGGGAGAGGGCCTTCGCTCTCGGTACACGCTGGGGGAGCGCAGCCTGAGGACCGCAGTGGCACCGGTGACGGCGTCTGCCCTCCGGCGTATCAGGGCCTCAAGCTCCTCCCGGGCTGCCCCGTCCACCCAGGAGAGCGGTTCTTCCGGACGGGAGGGGAGAGGGAGTTCCAGGGCTTCATAAGAGCGTTCGTAGGTGTACCGCTCGTACGCCTCCAGATCGTAGGAGCAACCCGGAAGGTAAGGAAGCTCCGAGACCTGTACTGCCCTGGCTGGCCCTGTGAACAGGCCTGCGAGCTGCCGCGCCCTGTGGTAGCGGAGGAGGTAGAGACCCCCTACGAGGAGCCCCACCGCCGCCACCGATACGACCGGGATGAAGAGCTTGCGTCGCATAGAACCTCCCAGGATGAAGGGTGTGTGCAGGGAACCCGTCAATCGGTTAAGATAGCATTTTGCCCTGTGAAGTCAAGTACGTTCCCCCATAGCGGTGTAGACTTTTACTTTATATGCACCAAAGGGTTCTTTGCTTCGCTTTTGTGACCTCAACGATCTTTAATAATATTGCATTTCCCGACGAGTCGTATTATCTTCACCTACGAGGAAAGATCTCTTAAAAGTGAGCGATCATTCATTGGAGATATAATATGCGTCTCGGCCAGATGATCAAGCAGGCCCGCAAAGGGCGTTTCAATCAGAAGCAGCTTGGTGAGACTGTCGGTGTATGGGACACATATATAGGCCAGATCGAGAAGGGGGAGAAGGTCCCCTCGGACGAGCTGTGCCTGAAGTTGGCGAAGGTGTTGGGGCTGGACCCGCAGAGGATGCTACTGATGGCCTACATAGAGAGGGCTTCCGGTTTCGCCCGAGAACTGTTCCTGAGGATCCAGGAGCTTTTAGATAGCCCTGCGGTGGAGTACCTGATCTCAGAAGGACGTCACATAGAGCTGGAGCTGTTGCAAAAGTTGGGGGAACGTGAGATGCAGGAGGTCTTAAGGGATCAAGGGCTTATGGAGGTGCTCCGGGATCCGGAAGTCAGAGAGGCCCTCAAGGACCGGGACCTTCAGAAGGTGTTACGTGATCCCAGGTGGCGGGAGGTACTTTCTGGGATAGGAGAAGTGGAGGACAAGGACATACCCGGGCTCCTTCAGGCGGTGAGCAAGATGGACGCCAAGCAGTGGCAGGCCCTGTTCAACATGGTGGAGGTGTTGGCCCCATCCTTGTAATCGGAAGGAGGTTAGTCATGTCCTGGGTGCTTTTGACGGCGTCGTTGGTATGGGCAGGAGCGCCGGTGGACGTGGCCAGGTACCCTTGTTACCGTGCGATCTCGCCCATCCAAGTAGACGGCAAGCTTGAGGAGCTGGCCTGGCAGGTGGCACCCCGGGTGGGGAAGCTCGCGAAGGTGGGCCAGTTCTGCGGGGAGGGGACCCCCCGGTCGGACACCCGGCCCCGTTACCGCACCGAGGCGATGATGCTTTGGGACGAGAGGTACTTCTACGTGGCCTTTGCCTGCGAGGACAGGGATATGTGGGCCACGAAGTTCGACAGGGACGACCATCTATGGGAGGAAGAGGTTGTGGAGGTTTTCGTGGACCCCGACGGCGATGGGAAGGACTACGCGGAGCTTGAGGTGAACCCACTTAACATAGTGGTGGACTTGAAGATCACAGCCTGGCCCTTCCCTAAGGGTGGGGTGAAAGAAAGCGACATCGGGTGGGATATCGAGGGTCTGAAGACAGCGGTCCTGGCCGAAGGCACTGTGGCCCGGAGCCATAACGCCCCGGAGAGAGAGGACGGGGACTTAGGCTGGACCGTAGAGATCGCCATTCCCTGGGACGCTCTGGCGGACATCCCGGGGGCTGGGGGAGGGCCTCCCAAGCCAGGTGACCAATGGAGGGTGAACTTGTACAGGATAGAGCGACCGAGGGACGGAAGGGATGAATTTCTGGCGTGGTCGGATGTGAGATTTCTGAACTTCCACATGCCGAGGTACTTCGGTGTGGTGGAGTTCACAGGACCGTAAGAGCTTTCATAAGATAAGGAGGGGCCATGGCCAAGGTTTTGATTGTGTATCACTCCCAGGGCGGGAACACCGAGGCAGCGGCTTACGCGGTAGCCGAAGGTGTCAGGTCGGAAGGGGCGGAGGCGATCGTTAAGAAAGCTGCCGAGACAGGTGTCGATGACCTGCTTTCCTGCGATGCGGTGTGCTTCGGCACTCCGGATTATTTCAGCTATATGGCAGGGATGCTCAAGGACTTCTTCGACCGCACGTTCTACCCGACCCAAGGCCAGGTGGACGACAAACCCTGTGGGGTCTTCGTGACACACGGCGGTGGAGGGAGTGCCTGGGAGAGCGTGGACCGTATGTGCCGGTCGTTCCGGCTCCGGAGGATAGCCGACCCCGTTTTAGTGCGGGGGAAGCCGGACGAGGAGGCCGAAAAACGGCTCAGAGAGCTGGGTTCGGCCTTAGCTAAGGTATCATGGGAGTAAGGATGTGCACGCTCAGGAAGGCGGGGGAGGTCCTGCCGATTAGGGCACTAAGCTCGTGTTCCTTTCCGAGGAGGATTACTACGAGATACCCTATCGGTCGGAGAACCTACTGGTGGCCGGCTGGCGCAGCGATTGCCGGCCTTAGGGTTCAGCTTATAGAACGTTTAGCTCCTGGAATTAGAAGGGAACTGACAGCTTCCCTGCGCCGCAAGTCGTTACGAGGACTGTGGCGCGACCTGGACATCTCCGAGGATGACATTGCTCAGGTTCGTCGGGAGATGTGGGGGAACTTTCCTTATTGAAATGAATTACCTTACAGGAAAAGGGACGGATTCCGGCAGAGCTGAAGGAATAATTTGAAGTTGCACTGATACGGGGAAACTGGATCGGGATCGTGGGGTCCGGCTGACTCAGGTGAAGGTGATCTGGTAAGACCTGAGGGTCAGTTACTTAAAAGACGACGAAGAGCAAAGACAGAAAGGAGGAGGATGCGAATGAGGGAGAGGCATGATGAATCCGTGCCCATCCTCAAGCGTTTCTTCCTCCGAATACTCCAGAGGAGCTTCACAGAGCTTTTCATCTGGGACCGGGCGATATGGGACTACGTGGCCGAGCTTTTGGCCCGGTTCGCCAAGACCGAAAGGCTTTACCGAATTCGGGATATAGCCGGAAGGAAGCTAACCACCGTGGTAGAGATGTTGGTGGAGGTTTCTAGGCCCAGCAGGCCCGAGCTGGGGGGACATCCCTTGGCCAGGGAGCGAGAGATCTACCGCCACATCGGTGATTATACGCTTTTCATGAGCGGGATATTCCGGGAGTTTGTGCAGGGGCGGGGGATATTGGGGTTCTATCTCGTCCAAGGCAGCCAGGCGTACCGTTCGGTCTGGCAGATGGACAAGGCCCTTTACATTCCGGGCGCGGGACTCTTCCAGGCGCTTTCCGAGGACTTCGAGCGCATCTCCGGCGCTCTGGACTACACGAAGAGGGTATACTTCAGGCCCGAGGCCCACTCTGGGCCGTATAGGGAGGCTTTAAGCAGGCTGATGTAAATAAGCTCCAAAAAGTTCTTCGCTCAGATACTCTTTGGGGACCCCTTTGGAGCACCATAAATGCAGGGGAACTTAGACATAGGGTCCATCTTAGAGGGGTGGGAGTACAACCCAGACCGGCTCTTGGTGCGCCGGGTAAGAGGCCTGGACGGAAAGCCTAAAATTCAGCTTAGGCTGGACCTCGGACTCCTGCAGATGGAAGTGGAGGGAAGGCCGGATGGCACGAGGCCCTTCGGGGAGACTTCGCTTCTGGCGTACTATCTGAAGAAACTGACCCGCTACAGGGCCGAGCATGGGACGAACCAGGAGTTCTCCTTAAACAAGGAGGACTGCCGGGCCCTCCGGCGGGAGATGATCCAGTACTACCACCGCAGGGTCAGTTTCTTAGAGCTGCGGGAATTCGAGAAAGCTGCAAGGGATGCGGACCACAACCTTCAGGTTATGGACCTCATCAAGCGGTACGCCAGCAGGGAGGAGGACAGGAGGGCTTCGGAGGGGGTCCGGCCGTTCGTGCTTATGCATCGCACCCAGGCCCGGGCTATGCTTATGCTCCAACACAGGGATTACGACGGTGCCCTCCAGGAGGTCAGAGAGGGCATCGAGCAGATAGAGGCATTCCTCGTGGAGCACGGCCTGGAGGAGATGATCCCCAGGGCCAGGGAGCTGGCGTTCTTGAGAAACTGGGCCGAACGCATTCGGAAGGTACGGCCCAAGGACATAAGGGAGGAGCTTGAGCGGAGGATGTGGGAGGCCGCCGAGAGGGAAGATTACGAGAGGGCCGCCCGGTTCAGAGATATGCTCAGGGAGCTTGAGGACCGACCCGGACGAGGGCGGCGCAGCTGAGGGCCCTCGGGCGGGTGTAGAAAAAGCGGGGCCTTTGGTGTGTGGAGGAGGGCGAAGGACTCCGGCGTGGCTGGGAGGCGCTCTCCTCTCGGTTTTTATAGGTGCAACGTTTGGTGGCGTACAACCCTCAGGACTTCCAAAGGTTCGCCGAAGTAATTTTGGAATCCCCTTGCGCCAAGGAGGGCCGATGAACGTCGTAGTGATCGTGACGGACAGCCTGAGGGCGGACCACTGCTCCGCCTACGACGGAGTGGGGAGGATACGCACGGCGAGGTATGCGGGCAGGAGGGTGGAGACCCCGAATTTCGATAAGCTCGCTGAGGAGGGAACCCTCTTCGCCCATGCATACAGCGAAAGCCTCCCCACGCTTCCGACCAGGACTGTCTGGTGGACCGGGAGGACCCAATTTCCGTTCAGGGGTTGGCAGCAGTTCGAACACGGGGATTACCTTTTCGCCGAGGTGCTCTGGGACAAGGGATACGAAAGCGCCCTCATAACCGACACGTACCACCTCCACAAGCCGGTGTACAACGCAGGACGGGGTTTCGATACCACTATCTTCGTACGGGGACAGGAGTACGACCCGTGGATCGTGGAGGACATCCCCGTGGACCTGAGCAGGTGGCACAGGCTCAGGGGGGACGAGAGCGATCCCCTCTGGAGGCCGAGGTTTGAGCAGTACCTCCGCAATAGGTCCACCTTCCACGGGGAGGAGGACTGGTTCGTCCCCAGGGTGACGAAGGAAGCCCTAAGGTGGCTGGAGTACCAGGTGAAGGAGAAGGGCAGGAAGGATAAACTCTTCCTCTGGGTGGACTACTTCGACCCCCATGAGCCCTGGGACCCCCCCGAACCCTACTGGTCGCTCTACAAGGACCCAAACTACACGGGCCCTGACCTTATAGACCCTGTTCCCGGGTCTGTGGAGGGGTACCTGAGCGAGGAAGAGCTCACGAGGGTGAAGTCGCTGTACGCAGGAGAAGTGTCGTTTGTGGACAAGTGGGTTGGGGTGCTGTTAGACGCTCTCAGGGACTTAGGCCTCTGGAAGAACACCCTTGTGATGTGGACCTCGGACCACGGGGAGCCATTCGGGGAGCACGGGATAGTGCGCAAGGCCAGGCCCTGGAACTACGAGGAGCTCGTGAGGATACCGTGGATAGTGCGGCACCCAGAGTGGGGAAGAGGGAAGGTGGTGGACGCCCTGGTGCAGACCACAGAGCTTATGCCGACTATATTGGACGCCTTGGGGGTCCCGACGCCACTTCCACTGACCTTCAGGGCTCCGGCCTCTACCGGGACCTTCCCCCAGGATATGCCCGTGGCTAAGAAAGAGGTCCTCCTGCACGGGTTCAGCCTGTTGCCGCTTATGAGGGGGGAAGTGGATAAGGTGAGGGAATTCACTTGTTCCGGCCACTACGGGCAGCAGTGGAGCATACAGACCCACGAGTGGAGGTACATACTTCCCATAGACGGAAGCAAACCTCCGGAACTGTACCACAGGCCGGAGGACCTCTACGACGGGAGGAACGTGCTTCGGAAGCACAGGGACGTGGCCGACGAGCTGGAGCTTGCCTTGCGGCGTTGGATTGCTGGGTTGAGGTGACATGGGTGAACGCTATATTTCTTCTACTTCGCCCCAACCCCTGGGGTGAGCATTTCGGTCGAGACACCTACGGATAAAGGGCTGGGCAGGCTCCTCGGGCGCTGGTCCGAGGGAGGCAGGTGGAGAAGGTGCTGGGTAACATAAAGAGGCTCACTGAGAAAGGGGGAAGAGATGATCAGGATAGGGATCGTGGGCTCGGACAACTCGCACGCCATCCAGTTCTCTAAGCTCTGCAACAGGGAAGATACGCCGGGGTACATAAAGGGGGCAGAGGTAGTAGCCCTCTTCGGGTTCGACGATGCCCGCAATAGGGAGGTGGCCGAGGAGGGGGCAATACCCGAGATCGTCGAGGACCCAAAGGAGATGTTGGGGAGGGTGGACGCTGTTATGGTGGTTTTCCGACACGGGGACCTGCATGCGAAGTACGCCCTCCCATTCATCCGGGCCGGGATACCGACCTTCGTGGACAAGCCCTTCGCGATCAAGCCCCCGGATGCTAAAAGGATGATAGCTGCTGCGGAAAGGCACGGCACCCCCATCACCTCGTACTCTACTCTGAGGTTCGCCACAAAGACCATGAGGTTCATAGGGAGGTTAGAGGAGATAGCTCCCGTGACCGCCGGGGCCAGCACGAGCCCCGCTGACAGGGAGAGCGAATACGGGGGGATCTTCTTTTACGGGGTGCACGCTGTCGAGCTTATGTTGGCGGCGTTCGGGACGGATGTGGCCTCGGTGCGCTCCGTCGAATCCGGGAAGAACGTCTTAGCGGCGGTCCGGTACCGAGACGGGAAGCTGATCGCCCTAAGTCTATTGGGGGATGCAAAGCCCGGGTTCCACTTGGTCGCATACGGCCAGGGGACGAGGGCGCACGAGGTGGACACCTCCACCTGTTACCGGGAGGGGATGAAGGTCTTCCTCAGGATGGTTCGGACCGGGGAGCTGCCGATACCGCACGACGAGATGCTGCTTAGCGTGGAGGTGTTGCAGGCCGTCGAGCGGTCCCTCCGCACGGGCCGGGAAGTACGGGTACGGGAATGATGGGGAGGACGACGGGGGGCCTCCGTCAAGGGCCCCCTTTCTCCAATCCGGCCAGGCTCTTGGCCCTAAGCTTTTTGGGTGTCATAGTTCTGGGGACCACCCTGCTTATGCTGCCCCCGGCCACCCGGGACGGACAAGGGGCCGACTTCCTGACCGCACTTTTCACCGCTACGTCGGCCACCTGCGTGACCGGGCTTATAGTCGAGGACACCGGCGCGTACTTCTCGGGCTTCGGCCAGGGGGTGATATTAGCCATGATCCAGGTGGGGGCCTTAGGGATAATGACCTTCTCGAGCTTCGTGGCCCTGGCTTTAGGAAGGAGGCTGGGGATAAGGCAGCGGGCGGCCCTCCAGGAGGTGATGGACCAGGCGGACGCCAAGAGCCTGGTGCGGCTCATCGGCTTCATCCTCAAGATGACCTTCTTGGTCGAGCTTGTCGGGGCTGTAGTCCTGGCGCTTATATGGCACAGGTGGTATCCGGACTGGGGCAGAGCTGCTTACCTCGGCGTCTTCCATTCGGTCTCGGCCTTCTGCAACGCTGGGTTCTCACTCTTTCGGGATAGCTTGGTGGGATTCAAGGGGGACTTGGGGATAGTGATGACGATGAGCCTGTTGATAATCTTAGGGGGGTTGGGGTTTCCCGTGACGATGGAGCTGATTCAGAGGGATACCTTGGGGCGCCTCTTCTGGAGGAGGAGGTCCCCGCTTTCGGTGCACACCAAGCTGGTGCTGATAGTTACGGGCGGGCTGTTGGCCGCGGGGATGGGGTGGTTCCTGTGGCTCGAGTGGGGGAACACGTTGAAGGGGCTTCCCATCGGACAGAAGATAATGGCCGCCTGGTTCCAGTCGGTCACGGCCCGCACCGCTGGGTTCAACACGGTGGAGATCGGGGCCCTGCGGGGGGCCACGCTGTTTTTGCTTATGATCTGGATGTTCGTGGGGGCATCCCCAGGGGGCACCGGCGGGGGGGTCAAGACCACCACCTTGGGGATACTCGTCCTTTCGGTGCGGGCGGCCCTGAGGGGCAGGGAGGAGGTGGAGGCCTTCGGGAGGGCGCTCTCGCCTCGGTTGGTGTACAGGGCGGTGTCCATAGCTGTGGTGGGAACCGGGCTTTTGGGGACATTCGCTGCCCTGCTCTTGGCCACGCAGGCAGGGAGGCCTTTGGGGGTGGCCTTCGAGGCGGTCTCGGCCTTCGGCACGGTGGGACTGAGCACAGGTGCCACGCCGTACCTCACCCCCCTGGGGAGGGTCTTAGTAGTGACGCTGATGTTCGCAGGGAGGCTGGGACCCCTGACTTTGACCCTGGCCATAAGGGAGCGAGCCTACGAGGGGGCCCGGAGGTTGCCCTCTGCGAGGGTTATGACGGGGTGATGTTCAAGCTGGCGTGAATGGAAAGCTCGGCGAGCCGAAGGACGACTGTTGGCTTGAACTTTGGGCCATCCACAGCCTGGACGGCGGCAGAATATGGATCGACCGACAGAGGCTCCTCGAGGGGTACAACGCCAACTTCTTCCATCTCGGATGACGGAGGATAGATGAGGAAGAATTTCTGAGGGAGGCGAGAAACACCAACTGATCGGTGGACGCCCTTCCTGGCGCACAGTTGGACCAGATCGAGCCCCCGACGTTGTACCTGAAGCTGTCTCCTAATCTCCGAAACGGGGGTTGACTACGTTTTTGTAGATGGACCCGAACGTGTAGCTCAATCCCACTGAACCGCTGTATTTGTATTGGGTGGCGAGTTGAGTACGCCGCAGTAAGACTTCTTCTGGGGTTGCCTCACGTTTGGGCAACGACAGCTGGTCGTGGATCATAAAGATCCGTCCGGACAGACGAAGGGAGAGCCCTTTGAAGAGGTGCAGGGATAGATTGCTGGACAATTGCAATCGGTTCTTGCTGAAATCGTGAAAGTAATGGGAACCTTCCAATGTGGCGCTCACAGATCCCCAGGTCTGCTTCACCTCCAGCGTGACGGAGAGAACTTCATCGAATAAAATTTCGGAGGTCTTGTCGAAGATGGTCTCCTCGTTGTAACGGGAGGACATGTAGCCCACCCTGTAGAGGAAGCGAAGCTCCCTCCTGGTGGACTCAGAATAGGGGAAGAGGTTATACTCGATTGCAGGGGCCAGGGAAAAGGCCAGCTTTATGTTATCATAGGTGGACGAGTATACAAACCCAGATATCCCCACCGAGAAGTGGTCATCTATGCTCTTCACTACCAACCCCCAGAGGCCCTGTTTCCTCGAGAGACTAGATATAGTGCTGTCCTCGAGTTCGAATTTGCGCTCGTTGTAGCTGGCGTACATGGAAAACCTTATCTTCAGGTCGGGAGTTATCCTGTTGGCGGATAGGGAACCGTGGAGCCAGATGGACTTGTTCGCCTTCTCCCCTCTGAGAAAGTTGTCGAGCTCGATGTTGAATATCCAGTTGTCCCACCTATCCTCCATGGAAGTCGGCTTGGCTTGTCGCTTAAACGAGATGGAAATTTGATCTGCAAGGTTGGTTTTAGCCACGTAGCGGACCAAACCCATCTTGAGCACCCGCACGATCCCACGTCGAATTTGATCTTCGGTGTCAGTCGGTTCAGAGACGAACTTCAAGGTATCGTTCATTCCTGCATAATCTCGCTGGCCTATAAATGTAACAGTGTACTCCGTACCCCCGCTTCCGGTCCTCTGGGTTGTGATAAATATGTGGATCTGCGCCTCTTTCCTATCCCTTACGTAGTTTACGAATGTGATCTCGGTCCTGATAAAATCTATGTCGCATCGGTCGCAATCTATATAGACCCTCGGAGCACTGCTCCTCAGCGCTTCAGTGCTGCCTCGTTCATCTTGCGAATAAGAACGGGAGACAAAGATGAGGCAAACTATACCCAGCGACAAAAGGGAGCCAACGAAACGTTTCATGTTTGTCATAGTGTACCCCTGTAGTGTCCAGTTTTGAGTGTAGTACAATCATCCTCTGCTCTTGAAGCACCTTGATCAGACTGACCGTCGCGGTGTGATAGATGATCCCCAAGAATCTCCCTCGGTCAACCCCCTGCGCACAATCTCATTGATTGCCCTTGTAACGGTGATCTTCCTCTTCTGGGCATATTCCTCAACCTTCTTTACCAGGTCCTCCGAGAGGGTGTAGGTTACCCTTTTTGTGGAGGAGTAAGCTTCAGGTTCACTAAGTTTTTGTCCACGTTTGGGCCAAACATGGCCCTTCTGTCTCCGGACAAACAGATCGTGGATCGCCTTTAAGCAAAAGGCCAACAGAAACGCCCCAATAATCCCCTCTAACATCTGTAGCTTCTTTTTCAGGGAAGGGAGATCGAGCTTACCTTGCCATCCGTGCAGGTGATCAAAGCTGTCGTCCTGGCCCTAAACCCAAAGCCGCTCGGGCTGTAATAGTCTATCCTGTAGGTCACAACTTCGCCTGCAAAACCACCTCTTAGGGAAGTTCCGACTATCCCTATCCTGCCGAACTTGGCCACCTCCTCCACGCCCAAGTCGGAGCGAACGCTTATGTCCTGAAAAAGCTCCAGCACCTGCCGCTGTGGCGACCATGCCGAATTTCCTGCTCTTTTCAGCTGTATCGCATAAGTACTTGCTACCTTCGAGGTCTACCGAGGGCGGCCTTTCAGATATGACAGCCAAGCTCAAGACATGCGACCCCATCTGGCGCATGGTCCCCTCCTTTAATGACGCAGCTTCTCGGAGAGGGCAGTATACCTTTGGGCTATCTTGGCGTTCCTCACCACTATTCCTAAAGCCTTCTTGGTGCCAATGAGCACCACCAGCTCTTTTGCCCTGGTGATCGCAGTATACAGGAGATTCCTCTGAAGCAACATATAGTGCTGGGTGGTCAAAGGCATGATCACAGCCTTGTACTCAGAGCCCTGGGCCTTGTGGACTGAGACCGCATAGGCCAAGGCCAATTCGTCAAGTTCCCCGAAGTCGTAGATCACAGGCTCGTCGAAGAGCACTTCCACAGTCTGTTCCTCCGGGTCTATCGCAAGTATCCTTCCTATGTCCCCATTGAAGACCCCTTTTTCGTAGTTGTTCCTTATCTGCATCACCTTGTCCCCGATCTTGTATTCGGTCTCGCCTCTTCGCCAGAGCGAAGGGGCCGGGTTCAGGCTTTCCTGAAGCACCCTGTTTAGGTGGATGGCACCGGTCTGGCCTTTGTACATCGGGCAAAGAACCTGGATGTCCTCTATTGGGTCGTACCCATAGCGCCTGGGAAGCCTTTCGGCACATAGTTCCCTGATGAGCTGGACGATCCTTTCTGGGTCCTTTTCCTCCACGAAGAAGAAGTCTCTGGCTTTCCGGTTGTCGATGTACGGGAACTTTCCCTGGTTGATTCTGTGGGCGTTGACCACGATATGGCTTTCTCTGGCCTGTCGGAAGATGTGGGTGAGTCTAACCACTGGGACGAGGCCGGAGTCTATGATGTCCCTCAGCACGTTGCCAGCCCCAACCGAGGGAAGCTGATCCACATCTCCCACTAAGATAAGTTTTGTATGATCCGGGATGGCCTTGAGTAGGTTGTGCATAAGTATGGTATCTATCATCGAGGACTCATCCACGATAAGGGCATCGGCCCTTAAGGGGTTGTCCTGGTTCCTTTCAAATCCCTCGTCGGGTTTATACCCCAGCATCCTGTGGATGGTCTTCGCCTCCCTGCCCGTGACCTCGGAAAGCCTCTTTGCCGCCCTGCCTGTGGGGGAACAGAGTAACACCTGCATCCCTCTGTCCTCGAAAAGCCTGATGATACCCTTTGTGATCGTGGTCTTGCCCGTGCCCGGGCCTCCTGTCAGGACCATAACCTTACTTTCAGCAGCGGTCCTTATGGCTTCCTTCTGGCTTTCCTCGTAGCGTATCCCGAACCTGCGCTCGAGATGGGAAATCTGTCTTTCTATGTCCTCTATCTCATAGGGGCTCGAGCTGCTCAGGAGCCGATGGAGCGACCTTGCTATCCCAACCTCCGCCAGGTAGAAAGGAGGAAGGTAAACCCTATCGTCCTCTACGACGACACCTTCTTCTTTTGTCAGCTTCTCAAGCCCACGGGGAAGAAGGGAGGGATCAACCTTCAGGGCCTCCTCCGTGGCCCTCAGGAGCTCCTCCCTGGGGAGGAAAACATGCCCATCCTCTGTCGCCTGATTGAGCACGTAGCGTATCCCTGCTTTTATCCTCTCGGGGGAGTCCTCTTCGATGCCCAGGCTCTGGGCAATCCTGTCGGCTGTGAGAAATCCGATTCCCCAGATGTCTCGCTCCAGCCGGTAGGGGTTCTCCCTCACGATAGAGATAGCCTCATCGCCGTATTGCTTGTAGATCTTGACCGCGTAGGCGGTGCTGACCTCGTGTGACTGAAGGAAGAGCATTACTTCCTTGATGTGCTTTTGGGCCTTCCATCCCCTCCTTATAATCTCAACCCGCTTGGGGCCCATGCCGGGCACCTCTATAAGTCTGTCGGGGTTTTTTTCTATGATCTCCAAGGTCTTAATTCCGAAATGCCTCACTATCCTCCCTGCCGTCACAGGCCCAATCCCCTTGATTAGACCTGATCCCAGGTATCTACAGATCCCCTCCACGGTGACAGGATAGACCGTCGTATACTTCGTGAACTTGAACTGTCGCCCGTACTGGGGATGGTTCACCCAGAAACCCTCCAATCGGACGCTCTCTCCGGGGCTGATAGAGGCCATTTGGCCAACAACCGTCACCAGTTCCTGCCGGCGTCCCTTAGGCTGGAGCCGGGCTACGGTATAGCCCGTCTCCTCGGACTGATACGTGATCCGCTCTATGGTGCCTTCAAGATACTCTGGCACGGGTTTTCCTCTATTTGGGAGGCCTCAGCGACCGTTGATCAAGGTTACCATAGGCTTTACCACATCATAATCTCTGTGGTCGATCACT
>DTXA01000052.1 GCA_012962735.1 Candidatus Latescibacterota bacterium | reverse complement strand
AGGTACTCCGACACGGATTCGTCGAAGAGCACGTTGGCGTTCGGGGGGACCTCCTCGTCCCCCTCCCAAAGCACGAACGCCACCTTCACCTTGGGGAAGACACGGAACACCACCCCCACGTCCCCGTACTCGAACTCTTCCCCCCCCAAGGCCCTAGCGGCCTTCACCAGCCGGTCTCCGGCACCTGAGAAGTGCCTCAGAAAGGGCTCTATGACCCGCCTGCGGAAGGCCGGGAAGTATGTGGCTCCTCCCGGCACATGGGAGAAGGAGATCCACCTTCCCTTCAAGGGCCTCCCGGAGGCGCGGAGGAGGTAGTGGAGGACGACGATCTTCTCGGGCAGGGGAAGGTCCGGCTCGAAGGTAATTTGAGGTAGGAAAATGCGGCAGGTGTGTCCCAGGAACGGCACCTCCACCGCCCTGTTCTCCGGCTGATAGGCCGCTCCGCTCTTGCGGCAGAGGTCCTCCAGATCTGTCCCCCGGAGCTCGTCGGCCGCCATCCTGAGAGCAAGACCATAGTTGTCCTGAGGCGGGGGGATATATATCCCCAAGGAACGATCGCTCACCGCTTCACCAGCTCCACGACGTCTCCACAGGAGAGGTCGGCCGCGTTGGCATCGTCGGTATCTAAGTGCAGTTCAGTCTTGAAATCAGGGGACACACGGACCCGGACCCTCCCGAATATCACCTCCTTGTCCCCCATCGCCCTCACCTGTATTATCTCCCCATCCTCGAAACTCCAGCGTTCGGCGTCCTCCAAGGACATATGCACGTGTCGGTCCGCCCGGATGGCCCCCTCCTTTAGGGTGAAGGACCCGTAGGGCCCGACGAGGGTCACGCCCGGGGTGCCAGCTATGTCCCCCGAGGCCCGCACCGGAAGTTCGAGGCCCAGATAGAAGCCATCGGTCCGGGAGAGCTCCACCTGGGTGTGGTCCCTGAGCGGCCCCAATATCCTCACCCTCTCTACGGCCCGCATCCGGGGCCCTACCACCGCCACCGTCTCCTGAGCGGCGTACTGACCGGGCTGATAAAGGTCCCTGAGCTTGGTGAGGGTGTGCCCAGGGCCGTATAAGGCCGCCAGAGCATCCCTGGTCAGATGGACGTGCCGCACCGATACCCCTACTATCGCTTTGGGCGGCTCCCCAAAAGCGCCGGCCCGCTCCTGGAGCCTCCGCACCACCTCACGGGTTATCCGCTCCACCTCCACCCTCTGGAGGGGGAGGTCCTCCAAGTCGAAGCACCGGCCGCACTCCTGGCAGAAGGGGCTCCTCGAGCGTAGCATCTCTTAGATCCTCCTCATCAAGGCCACGACCCTGCCGGCTATCCGGAACTCCTCGGGGAACGAGGCGTCCACCACTATGGGGGCGTACTGGGGGTTCTCGGGCATCAGGACTATTTTGTCCTCCTCCGGCATATACCTCTTCACCGTCGCCTCCTCCCCCAAGACCGCCACCACTATGTCCCCCTTATGCGCCGTGGGCTGGCACAGGGCTATCACATAGTCCCCGTCCAATATCCCCGCCCCGGCCATGCTGTCCCCCTCCACCTTGAGGGCGAAGGCCTTCCCAGGCGGCACGAACGCCCTGCTCACGGCCAAGGTCCCCTCGAGGTTCTCCTGGGCCAGCAAGGGCTGGCCGGCCCGCACCCTCCCCAAGATGGGCACCACCCGCACCCCCTCCGCCCCCGGGGGAAGTTCACCGACCAGCTCTATCCCCCGGGCCATCGAGGGGTGCCGGTGTATATACCCCTTCCTCTCCAAGGCGTCCAGGACAGCTAAGACCGCGTTGGTAGAGGAGAACCCGAACGCCTCGCCGATCTCCCGAAGGGTGGGTGGGAAGCCGTTACAGGATATGGAATCCGCTATGAACTCGTAGACCTGGCGCTGGCGCTCGGTCAGGGGCTTCAAAAGCGAACCTCCGTTTCTACGGTTACATATTTGTGTAACTTAGGCTTCTTAGGGTCCTCGGTTGGGGTGTACTCGTAGTGTGCGTGCCAGATCAACTGCACTCCCTGTCCCACCTGGAAGCCTATTTTGTACCCGTATATGGTGTTCGGCGTGGGATCGAAGAACCCGGCCTCCTTGGTATCTATGTGGTCCTTATGGTAATACGCTGAAAGCTCCTCGAGCCTCGGCACTTGCCTGAGCAGCAGCTCTAAGGCCCTTCCGTCCACGTAAAACCTCTGGTCCCTCCTCTCCCCGGTGAGGTACTGGTAGGTAGCTCGCACAGATACCAAGTCCCCCACTCTGAGCACGGCCCTCCCGAACACGCCCTGCAGGGAGATCGTGTCCAGATCGGCCTCTTTGGTGACGACCGAATCCCCTACTACCCTCGCACGCTCTAAGTCATAAAGGTCGTTGAAGTACTCCGGCCGAAACCTTCCCTTGAAGTTCCTGTACTCCAACCGAGCGGCGAGGGAGCCGGCAGTAAGCTTCAGCCCCGGAGCCGCCAGTCCCCATCCCCCCTTGCTCTCCCCCGTTAAGAACTTGGCCGCCTGACCGTAAAGCTCCAGCCCTACAGGGCCCTCCAACAGGGGATATCCCATGTCCACGCCCACGACGACGATCCTGTCGGTGTTCTCGCTCTTCTTGAACGGCTCCCGCCCCTTTCTCTTTCTGTATCCGCTCTGGAAGGCATCGTAGATGTTATCCCCATCTATGTCCAGGGTATCAACCCACACGGTGTCCCCATCCTCCACCCGGTAATCCGGTGTCATGTCAGGGAAATCGGAGTCCGCATCCGTGTTCATCCATGCGGTCCCATCGTCCGGGAAGGGGTCTATCGCATCCGGCACGTCGTCCCCGTCCCTGTCCTTCAGTCCCGCATACTGGTTCACGTCCATAGCCAAGGTCCCCCCTACCCTGAGCTTGCCGAACACGGGCAGGGCCGCCCTCACCCCGAACCAGGGCCCCCCTGTGAAGGCGTCGTCTATGTCGTTCACCACCCACTGAAAGTGTATTCTACCCTTGACGTCGCCCTGGAATCCTATGCGTTTGACGGACGGGTACTCCAAGGCGTTCGTATACCCGTCCACGATCAGGCCATAACCGAGTGTCACATTATCCAAAGCTCCGACTTTCATAAACACAGGGTCCTTGGGTCTCCCGTAGCGGATGTAGTATATCTTTCTGAATATAGTCTCCCTGGCTGCCTGGCCGGTAGAGAAGTCCCAGCCCCGCTTGCTGAAGTTGCCCTCATGGTCCACAAACAGTTCGATGTCCAGCGCCACCCCGAAGGGCCCTATAGGGATGTCCGGCCTAAGGCTTATCCGCTGCCATTGCTTTCCCTCCACTGTGACCGTCCCCACGGCGACGCCCATCTGGGGGACTTCCGCCCAGATTTGCGAGGCCCAGAGCAGCGCTCCCACTACGCACAGCCAACGCATATCTCCTCCTTGGCTTGAGGGGCTTGTTTATCACCGAGGTGATAGAGAGTCGGGCACAATAGCTCAGTGTAGACAGTAAACAAGTACCCACTTAGATTCTCCCTGGGAAAGATACTATCTCTTTCGGAACCTGTCAATAGGAAATCTCGGACAAACGTTCAGCTATCAGCTTTCGACTTCTAACTGAGGGCTGATGCCCTGTGAATACTTACAACCCCAGGTCCTCTGTGGAGGGATACGCCTCCCTGCCATATCCCTCCACGCTCCGAGATGCGACCCCGACCCCGAACTCCAAACATCTCCTCGGGGTCCATCCCGAAAGAAGCCCGGCCAAGAACCCCGCCGCCAGTACATCCCCCGCTCCCGTGGGGTCCCGGACTTCGACCTCCACCGCGGGGATGTCCACCTCCTCCCCCCCGGCCGACATCCACGCGCCTTCCCGGCCCCGCTTGACCACCACAACCTCGGGCCCTATCTCCCCGAGAAGATGTGTCCCTTCCCGGAATCCCTCACCGGTCAAAAGCCCCACCTCGTCCTCCGTGGCGAACAGGACCTTAGTCCGCCGCAGAAGGGGCTTCAGGGCGTCCGCTCCCTTAAGGGCGTATAGGTGGCCAGGGTCCAGGCTGACCGACACCTCGTCCGGAAGGGCCTCGACGAGCCGGACCTGGGCCCGGAAGGCCTCCTCCCCCACGAAGGAGGTGAGGTGCACCCACCTGGAACGGGAGGCGTACGCCACCTCCTCCCCCCCGAGCCTGAACAGGTCGTTCGCCCCGGGGAAGAGCACGGTAGAACGCTCGCCGTCGGGGGTTACGACCACAATGCATAGGCCCGAGCTCTCCCTCCGCCGCACTCCGGAGGGGTCCACGCCGTCCAAGGAGCCTAAGAGGAAATCCCCCTCCCGGTCCTTCCCTACGCACCCTAAGAACCCGACCTTAAAGCCCATCCGAGCCAAGGCAAAAGTCGTGTTCGCCGCCGATCCCCCTCCGCTCCTGCCCAGAAACCTCCCCTCCCGCCTTAGGTCCTCCAAAAACTCCTCCCTTCGGCACGGATCGCCGACCACTTCCCCACCCAACACCATCCCCCACCGCCTCAAAAACCCGGTGTCCTCGACCCTGTAGATGAGGTCCAGGTTCAAGGCACCGCATCCCACTACATCAAACATCCCTCTCCACCCTCACGAAGTTGGCGCAGGGGAATACCGACAGCTCCCCGAACTTTTTCCTTATCTCGTCCAAAAGCAGGTTCATCCCGAGGCTCGGGAGCACGTCCCGGGGAAGGCGCACCAAGTGCACCCCGAACCTCCGGGCGGTCCGGATATATCCCTTCCGCAGCCCGGATGTCAGGACAGTCCCGACCCCAGCTTCTGCTAAGGCCCGGAAACCCTCCTCCGAAAGTGGCCCCCAGTGCACCCTCCCGGCCCTTCCCTCCACATCCCCGGCCACGAGCTCCGGAACCCCCAAGGCCCGACACTCCGGAAGGGCCCACAGGGCTTCCAGCACCTCCCACACTCTCTCCACCTCCTGGACCTGTTGCGACAGGAATGCGTAGCTCACAAGGTCCACTACTGAACCCGCTACGAGGACTGGGACATCTAAAAGCCGGGCTATGTCCTCGGCCCTGCGGTCCATCGGCCGTCCAAGCTGGACACAGGCCCAGGCTCGATGGGCGGAAACCCCTGCCCGGGATAGAAGCTCCGCCCGCAGTTCCCGAACGTCCGCAAAGGCGACCTTAGAGGGGAAGGCATACGAGCTGTAGGAGATCAAAAGGTCCGCAGGAGCCCCAGAATTCCTGAGGATGCGGACCGCCACGACCTCCTCGGCCCCCGGGGTGAGCCCGACCGAGAGCCCTCGGACTTCTGTTTGCTCCTTCCCCCATACGATCCTCAGATCCCCGTAAGGGTTGGTGAGACGCTCCGTATCGAATCGAGCCTTCTCCTCCTCTTCCAGCCTGCCGTAGGCCTCCCGCCGTCCGGCCAGTATCCTCCGGACCCCTTCCTCCCCCCGAGGATCGACCTCCATCCCCCGAGTCAGGGCGAACCTGTACAGCTCCCCGAGGGTCATTATATCTCCAAGGAATAATCGCTCATTT
>DTXA01000051.1 GCA_012962735.1 Candidatus Latescibacterota bacterium | reverse complement strand
GTACCGTATACGTCCCATCTGCATCCGGACTCGGAATGGTCTGCAACACCGGCACCCCCAAGATGACCACCTCAACGGAACGAACCGCACCCCACACACCGTCTCCGTACCTCCCCGTTGCCCTCACCCGATACCAATACGTCCCGTCTCCCTTCCCCTCAATGGCCGGTGTCATACCCGCCCCCGAGTAGATCGCGGTGGGGGACGAAAACGCCTCCTCCACACTCTCCTGCACCGTATATCCAGTGATCTCCTCCACTTCCGACCAGGCTAGCGTGTAGGCCCCGTCAATGTCTGGTGAAGCCAATTCCGTTAAAGTGGGAACAAACCGCTGCATCGTCACCTCCGCGGTGGTCGTCTGACCCGCTACCACATCCACGTCCCCGGTCCGATCCCAGCCAGCTTACTAAACTCCCCTCATACGCCACCAAATCCACCCGCCGATTGTCCCCAGCCGACACCGTGATCGAACCTTCCCGCGATCCCCTACCCTCTCCAGATTCGCCTCCGCGATCTTGGTGCCATCCGGTTCATACACATAGGCCGTCATCTTGTCCACCGCAGCGACCTTAGCCAACCTGCCCGACGGAAGCACATACCGCACATGGAAGGCGATCTCTCCGGTCGGCACTCCTTCTCCGCCGAGGGCCTCGGTGGCCTCCTGGATCCCCACCGGCTCCGATAGGGTAGAGGGGGCCTTCGATCCGCATCCGGGGAGGAACCACACAACCATCGCTGCCACACCTATCCACAGCCTAGTACTCCGCATGATCTCCCCTTTCCTGCTCCATCCTACTCTCTTGTCAACACGCCCTCTATGTACCGGTCCTACATCCGAACAAAGACCGTATCCGTCGAGGTCCCTTCGGAGGCGAACGATCTCTGATCTGGTCTATTCTCCCTACTATGTCGGCCTCCAGAACGGAACTACCCCATTCCTATCTCCTTAGACCTAACCCCCTGTCCCCCTTCCCGAAACGGGAAGGGGGAACGTACACACAATGGTTGGGACCTGGCTCCCCTCCCCGCTTCGGGGAGAGGACGGGGGAGAGGTCACTTCGGCCACGTTACATCCACCCGGATCGTCCCCGTCGTGGGCATCTCCTTCCCTCCACGCATAGCTGCCACCGTGCCCCCAGCGGCCACCCCTCC
>DTXA01000050.1 GCA_012962735.1 Candidatus Latescibacterota bacterium | reverse complement strand
GCTACTTCATAATGAAGGGAATGGGGCAGGATTGTGAGAGGCTCGGCTCATATGCGAAGGTTTCGATAACCGAAGACAAGCTCGAGATAGTCGGAGAGGTGGAGCAGGCAAGTTACGAAATCGGATTGTGAAAGGGGGGCTGATGGAGGTGATGTTGATACGTCCTATCACATCAGGCTCCTCGGCAGCACCGAAACTTCCTTCCTCACCCGACCGAAGGGAGGCGATATGTCCGAGAGGTACCACCTGCACGTGATCTTCGGGACCCACTGGGACAGGGAATGGCTCTACAGCTTCCAGGAAACCCGGATGAAGCTCGTGGAGCTCATGGAAAGGCTCTTCGAGATGTTCGAGAAGCATCCGCAATACAAATATCATCTGGACGGACAGTCCATCCTTTTAGAGGACTACCTGGAGGTCAGGCCGGAGGACGCTAAAAGGATAAAAAGATATGTGGAAGAAGGCCGATTCTTCATAGGCCCCTGGTACGTGCTTCCGGATATGTTCTCGGTGAGTGGAGAGTCCATCCTACGAAACATCTTCTTCGGCATCAAGCTCTGCGGTAAGTTCGGTGGAGCTATGAAAGTTGGATATTCCCCGACCGGATGGGGGCAACCTTCGCAGATGCCCCAGATATGGCGTGGCTTCGGCATAGAGAGCGCAAGCTGCTACCGAGGTATAGCGACACACGTGGTGCCCGCCGAGTTCCTATGGGAAGCTCCCGACGGAAGCACGGTGTACGGCTTCCGCTTCGGAACACATCCGAGGTACGGGTTCGGAATATACGTGTACAGGCAGGTGGTCTTAGGGAGGAAGATCTACAGGAGCGAGGACGACAGGGATACCGATGTACCCTGGGAGAGGATGGGATTTCCCTTCCACACCTGCGATGAGGGGTCCTGGAAGTCCGACTACTTCGAGCTCCAGCCCGAGGTCAAGTACGACAAGTCCAAGATCTCCGAGACGTTGAAGCTCTTCTTAGGGGAACAGCTGAAGAGCGCAACCACCCCCCATATCAACTGCCTGCACGCCTTCGACAGCGCCCTTCCGAACCCTTACGAACTCCAGCTCGTGCTCGATGCGACGAAAGAAACGGAATATGACATATTCGTCAGCACGCTTCCGGATTACGTCGAGGCCGTAAAAGCTTCGCTGAAGGAACCGAAGAAGGTCGTGGGGGAACTTAGATATCCCGTCAAGGACGGCATGTTCACCCAGACCTTCGGGTGCATGGTGTCTTCTGGCATTCCGATAAAGAAGAAGAACTTCCTCGTGGAATGGCGCCTCCAGAAATGGGCCGAGCCCTTCGCGACGATAGCATGGGTCCTGGGAAAGGACTATCCAGAGCGTTTCTTAGAGAAGGCATGGAAGTTCCTCTTCCAGGCCCATCCCCACGACACGATCGGG
>DTXA01000049.1 GCA_012962735.1 Candidatus Latescibacterota bacterium | reverse complement strand
GATGTCCTCAAGCTCCTTTCTATTCAGGAAGACACCACAGGCTTCAGTGAGAGCCAATAGAGTGCTTGTTACTCCAGAACTGGAAAGAGGTATCGTTCCTGGAGGAAGGGGGAAAAGTCCCAAATGATCCCTGCCGCAGGCCATGGGAGAGGTCCAGGCTCCGATGGTGTGTTCTTGGACTTCCTTAAGAGGAAAAACTCTAAGTGGGGAGTGAAAGACAGGTTTTGCAACGGAGCAAAAAGCCCTTGACAAATTATTACCATTTTGGTATATTATATTCCGGCAATATATCCAAGGGAAAGGAGGTGATTAGGAATTTTACGGTAAGGTCGTAGAGGTATGTCTATAGGAGCGTTGGTGTATTCACGTAAGGAAAAGGGAGGGAGGTTGTCATGAAGCAGGTAGTCCTCGCAACAGCGTTGGTATTAGGTCTCTGTGGGTTGGCGTTTGCCCACTTCCCCGAAGGGGTGACGTATCCGATTTTTCAGTTTCCGGACAATTTGAGGCCCACCATCGATGGTGACCTGAGCGATTGGGACGTTGTTCCTGAGGCTTACCGGATTCCGGTCGACCTGATGGGTGAGCGGTTGGCCGGTATGACGGAGCCGGATTACAACGATTTCAACTGCTGGCTGGCGTTGGGGTGGAATAAGTCCGACAACAAGCTGTATGTTGCCAGCTGGACCTACGATAACGTCCACCTGGTGCCCCGTCCCAGCGGTGAGATCACGCTGATGTGGCGGCAGGACGACTTTGAGATCATGACCGATATGGACCACTCTGGTGGGCAGTATAAGGGGTGGACTGCAGAGCAGATTCCCGACGAGGAGGAGAGGAAGCTGGCAGAGGGCCGTCAGGCTCAGCAGTATGCCTGTGCCTATCCCCAGGCTGATGGGGTATATGCTGTGTCGTTCGACTACGCTACTTGGACGACCGAGGCTCCGTACTGGGAGGCTGGGTTTACGTTCGACGGCACTTTGAACGGCCCTGGGACCACCACCTACGAGGTCCGGATGACCACTTGGGACGAGATGATCTACTACGGTCCGGACCAGAGCACTGAGCATAAGTTCAAAGAGGGTGAGATAGTAGGGTTGCAGTTCTCGTATGGGGATTTCGACGATCCTGAGAACCCTAAGCAGTATCATGCTTTCTGGACGGTTAGCCATCAGGACGCGACCTTTAAGTTCGCGGAACGGCTCTGCGACTTCCTGGTGGCGCCGTTAGAGCCTGGTCTGGCGGTGGAGTCCGACACCTGGGGTCGGATCAAGGCCAGCTTCGAGTAAGCCAGAATCACAGGGGGGGTATCCTTGAGATACCCCCCCAATTTTTTAAGAGGGGGTCGCCTATGAAATGGTTTTGGATTTGGGCGACGTTGGCGATGGTTGTGGTGGGATGTGGGTATGGGTATTATTACTACGCCGGGCCCTTGAAACCCGTCGGGGAGTCGGAGCAAGTCATAACGGGGATGGCGGTTTACGACGATGGGACGGTGACTTTCACCAAGGAACGTTTAGAAGTTTCCCTGCGGCCCATGACAGACGAGGAGCTGAACCGACAGTTCGCCAGTGCCTCCAAGGGAGGACCGAAGGCTACGAACCCTTATACTTATGGGGATTCTAAATACTGGGACCTGGGTATCACACCCCAACGGTTTACGGTATTCCGGCTTAAGGTGAAGAACTACACGTATCCGAAGGTGTTGTTAGATCCCACCAAAACGATCATCGTCGCGGACAACGGAAGGGAGTACTGGGCGCTCAGCCTCGAACAGTTGACCCTTTACTACAGGACATATGCGGTGGCATATGCTGGGAACGAGTACGACAGGTTTGAGGCCCGCAAGGATATCCTGAAGCGAACCTTGTATCCCGGAGACCCCATATTCAGCGGACAGGAGCAGGAGGGGTACGTGGTCTTCCCGGCCCTGCACCCGGATGTGGATAAGATCACGGTATGGGTGAAGGATATGGTGTTGCGGTTCGACTATAAGGACGAACCCATAGAGACGATGGACGTTGCGTTCCGGTTCCGGAGGGATATAGGCAAGATGTATCCGGACGGCCGCATCGAGCTGGCCGGGTCTAAGTGAAGGGGTGGGGGAGATGAGACACCTCTTGATGTTCCTTTGTATGTCGTTTATAAGCCCGCCTGCCCATGGCAAGCTTTGGACTTATGTACTGGGGGGGGAGAAACACAGTTGGGAGGAAGTTGGGTACGCCCCGGGAGGGGTGATAGATTTCGATAAGCACCCGGGTTGGATATGGGTCAAGCAGGTGGACCCGACGGAGAACATCGCCTTGGGGACCTACAAGCGCGGGGGGAAGGTAATTTCGCCGAACACACAGCCTACGACTTTCTCCATAAAGTGGGACGAGTACGATAGAAGGTTGAAGGGGATAGTCACCGGGGACCACGATGTTGCCTTCGAAGCATGGAAAAGGCTCTTAAAACCCGTGGGGTTTATAATCCAGATAGACTTAGGCGCCAGGTTCGGGGTGGATCGGATAAGGTTTTACCCTCGACATTCGGAGAAGTTCCCGTTTCAGGAATACGCTTTGAAGGCGTTCGAGCTTTCCCTCAACGATGGGTCTCCGGAGAACATGGTGGAAGGGCGGCCCATATATCGCATTGTCCGCCGGGTGGACAATTGGGACGAGATAGCCCCGGATACCTTGGAGTCTTGGGACGTGCAAGTCCGTATTCCTCTGCAGTATGTGAGGTTTATCCAGATAGTGTCCCTCAAGCCAAGGGGTTGGGAGATCGACGAGGTGGAGGTGTACGGAAGGGGGTACGTGCCGGAGGCCGCCTACGAGTCGAACGTCATAGATGTGAAGAAACTTACGGGGCAGGAGTTGGGGGTCTGGGGGAAGATATGGTGGGAGCAAAAGCAGGACGGGAACCCATATAAATCCCGCATTCTGGTGCGCACTCGGAGCGGTACCGACGACTCCCCGATGATCTACTACAGGGTCCTGGCACCTGGAGAGGAGGATACCCTCCAGGTCAGCGAGAGGGACTACTTCCTGTTGGACCCGGAGAAACAGGGGCCTATCATCTATCGAGGGAGGGAGATCCGGGAGGAGGAGTTTTACATCTTGAAGGAGGAGTCGCCGGAGGAGGCGGATAAGGTAAAGTTCTACAGAAGGATGTACCCAGGAGATGAGGTCCCCTTCGATGAAAAGCACCGTCCCCTGACGAAGGAGGCCTAGGAAAAGTTGAAGTTGGAGTACCGGGGGACCCCCAGGCCGGACTACGAGCACTGGAGCCCCTGGTCCTCCCCATACGATTACGATCGGATGCGCCGTGAGGCCGGAGTTCCCATACTTTCGCCCGCCCCCAGGCGGTATATCCAGTTCCGGGTGGATTTCTTGAGCGAATCCTTAGATGCTGCGGGGGCGGTGGATTCCATCGGGTTCACCTTCTCCGCTCCTCCAGTGGCGCACCGCCTTGCGGGGGAGGTGGCGGTCTTGAGGGAAGGAGATGTTCCCTCGTTTACGGCCAAGGCCGGCGAGGTAGAGAAGTTCTTGTATTCTGTGCTGGCGGAGATCAAGGGGCAGGACGTGGGGTTCGATCGGCTGTTGGTGGCCACACCCACCCAGATAGACTCGGTAGAGGAGGTCAGGATAGACGGTGTAAAGGTACCCCCGGGCCAATGGAGCTGGAGCGCAACTCCGGATTCGTTCGTCGTACACTTCCCGAGGATTTGGCAGGACAGCTCGCTTTTGCAGATAGTCTTCCGGGGTATCGTGCTGCGCTACGGCACGACCTTCCGGGGTTGGGCTTCGCTTGAGGGGAGCGGGGACATTCCCCAGGAGGTGGAGGCCGGAGATGCCACTCCGGAGGTGCCCACGAACAGCCTATCGGTGCGGACGGCCTTGGGAGGGGACCTGATAGCCTCTTTACAGGTGGATCCCAGCCCCTTCACCCCGAACGGGGATGGAGTGAACGATCTGACATATATTTCTTATAACCTGCTTCAGGTGACCCGAGATGTTCCGGTGTCGGTGCGGGTCTATACGCCATCAGGGGAGGTCGTCCGGACCTTAGTGGATGGAAAACAGGGGAGTAAGGTCTACCGGATAAGCTGGGACGGGCGGAACGACGAGGGGGATATGGTGGTGCCGGGGCTCTATTTGGTGGTGGTTCAGGTGAGTACGGATTCTGGCACGGAGCAGGCGGCCCAGACGGCGTTGGTTGTGTACTGAGGGGGGATGGCGATGAGAAGATTCGTCTGGATCGGGGTGCTTTGGGTCCTCTACGCCCAGGGGGTATGGGCGGGAGAGGGGTACAGTATAATAGGCGATCGGGTGGTGGTAAGCCGCAGGGATCATTGGGAAAAATGGACCTATCCCATCGGGGCTTTAGATATCCAGTGGGGAGTGGTCCAGCCTTTGTATATCCGGGAGCCGGAGGACCCGTTCGATCCGGCCCAAAAGGTGAACGCGGTGGAGAACATCCAGGACTTCGAGTATCTGCTTGAAAACGTGCTGCGGAGGGACCCGGACTACCTGAAGCGGTGGCCCCGCTGGCCAGTGCGAGCTGGCTCCAACGAAGCGGCCGCGGCAAACGTCATAGACGGCAATCCGGATACCTTCTGGGAGCCTGATCCCAAAGATCTTCTGCCCCCTTCCTTCCGCCAGCGTTTCTACTCCTGGTGGCTGGAGATAGACTTAGGGAGGGTAGTGAACGCCGTTAGGGTGGTGGTGCGGTTCGTCGATGAGGGCAAAGGGGACCCCTTCAGGCAGTTCAAGGTCTACGTCTCGGACGGCACCCCGATCAGTCTGATGAAGAAGGAGGCGTTGAGCTATACCTACATCGGGGGCACGACGAAGCCGAACGAGGGGCCTGACGCCCGGAGGGAGTTCTCCTTCGATCTGACCACCACAGCCCAGTGGCAGAAGGCCACCCGGGGCAGAGAATCCCGGACGGTCTACGCGGCCACTACGATTTCGGGCAGGAAGGCGGACGTGTATTGGGTGGGGGACGTGGTCAGGTACATCCGGATAGAGGTCACAGACTGGAAGGGGGGGACGCATCCGAGGCTGGCGGACGTAGAGGTCTGGACGAGGGGGGATAACATAGCCATAGGGACGGTGAGGAGGGGAGGGTATCTCAGGGAGCCTTTGGTGGTGGAGAACTGGGAGAGTCCCACCGTGAACGCCAGTGCGGGTGGAGATGCTGCCGATGGGGACATCGTGAACCACTGGATCGCATATGTGTGGTCCCCGTACCGGGGCCGAGGGCGCTTGGTCGTGGACTTAGGGGCCACGTTCTGGGTCGATACCTACCAGTTGATCGCATGTCGGGAGACGGTCCTGAACGCCCCTACCTTGGATGGATACATCGTCGAGGCGTCGGATGGGAGCCGAGCGCCCAATGGGAGACTTATCTGGCGCCAGCTCAGTCCGGAGACCCGGAAGTACGAGGACAGGAACATAGCCCGCATTTCCCTGTTCGAGGACCGATTTTCCCTTCAGAAGATACGATATTTCAACATCCGTAATTACGACGTAACTGGGGCCCGGGCTGGAGCGTACGAGGCCCGCGGGTCCTTAGCGGAATTAATAGTGATGGGTCGGGGGTACGTGCCGGAGGTGGAACTGGTATCACCCCTGATAGAGCTCGGGGGGGAGCGGAACATATCTACGGTGGAGTGGGATGCGGATGTGCCGGAGGGGACGAAGCTCGAAGTTCAGACGAGGACGGGGAACGAGCTCAGGGAGATCAGGCGTTATTACGATAAGGGGGGTAGCGAGATATCTGAGACCAGGTGGAGGCGACTTCCGGGATTCATGAAAGGGCCTGTGGACACGGAGTACGTCCCGGGAGCGGACTGGAGCGGTTGGAGCATGCCTTACAAGTATTCAGGAGCGGCCATAACTTCCCCCAGTCCGAGGAAGTACATGATGATACGGGTTCGAATGTTATCGAACGACCCGGAGAGGCGGATAAAGCTGCGCAGCCTCAAGGTGCGGTTTATACAGCCTATAGCCAGCAGGATATTGGGGGAGATCTATCCTGCGGGGCCGAGGGGCCTGCAGGCTGGAAGGGAGGAGAAATTCTCGTTCTACCTGAGGCCCTGGTTCTCGGCGCCGAGCGTGGAGGACCCGAAGGGGAGTTTGGGGTTCGATGAGGTGCGGATACAGGCCCCTCCTTCGGTGAATATACAGTTGGAAGAAGTGGTTTTGTATGCTGACTCCGCGCGGACAGCCCTTGAATACGGGCATATACTGGCGGCGGAGGAGCTGGCTAAGCTCGGGGATAGGGAACCGGAGAGGTTTGGGGTCGAGGATTTGGAGGTAGTAGACACAGGACCAGACACGCTCTGGATTCGGTTGCCCAGGGTGGTGAAGGTGGACCAGTTTAGGATGCCCTTGATATACCACCGGGTGGTCAGGGAGGTGGAGGTGGACTCCTTGAAGTATACGAAGTTGAAAGGCGACGAGAAGGGCTCGGTCCGGTATATGGAGCGGAGAGGCTTGGAGGAGGTGCAGGTATCCAGGGAGTATTACTTGGCGCACGGCGGAGCCGGGAACCCGAACTTGCTGGTCAGGTATTACAAGGTGGACGCCGGGGCGGAGCCCGAGGAGATACCGTTCGACAAGGATGGTAGGGCGTTGCCCCGGGCGAAGTATTATCGGCTGCCGTCCGGGGAGCGTGGGCACATATACGTGTTGGGGGACCTTTTAGAGGTGAAGTTCAAGGCCGCGATATATATGGCTGGGAGCCTGTTCAAGGCGGCTTTGGCCAGGAGCGATATACCTGGTTCCTGGCAGCGGGTCGACCCTGGGGATGCGACAGGGCTGGTGGAGACGCAGACTACTACGGTATCGGTGTTGGTCGGGGAGGAGCGGGTCGTGGAGGACTTCCGGATGGTGCCGGAGGTGTTCACCCCCAACGGCGACGGTGTCAACGATACGGTCAGCGTGCAGTTTACAGTGTTGAAGGTGAATCGCCCCCGAAGGATAAGGGTGTATATGTATGACTTGGACGGGATGTTGGTGCGGGACCTTTCGGGCAAGATAGCGCAGAAGGAGAGCGCCAGCGGTCAGTACGAGGTGGGCTGGGACGGCCGAGATGATGAAGGGAGGCTGGTCCTGCCTGGAGTGTACGTGTGTCGTGTGGTCGTGCCCACCGACGCAGGAGAACAATCAGAGATGAGAACGGTCTCCGTGGTGTTTTAGTCTGCAACCCCCGAAACATAGAAGGAGGGCAGTGGGTATGAAACGGTACATCTTCGCCGTATGGGTGGTTATATGGGCCTTACAGATGGGCACGGCGGGGGCCCAGGTAGTGGAGTACGGTAAGCTGTTGGGGGAGCGGCGTGCTGGAGAGCTGACCTTCGAGCCCGTCGGGCCGGGGGTGCTCTTCGGTGCCCTGGACCCTGCGGTGAAGAAATGGTACGTGCCCCAGGAGTTGTACCGGCTCTACGGATGGAGGCAGTGGGAGTACACGAATTACGCAAGGGAACACTACAAGCGATATGTAGACATCGCCTTAGAAGGGGACTATTTCTACGACATATATGGAAACTTCGTTACAAGGGGATGGTTGATCTACGACTGGCGGCAGGAACAACCGAGGCAGTTTGGAAGCAGTCTGTACAAGGACGCACGGTACAGCAGCTGGTTCGACCGGGTGCTCATCGCCTCGGATTCGAAGGGCCAGTACCGTACTGCGTTGACCATAGGGGACGAGATCAGGACGACCCTGACCCCTCTGACTTTCTCTAAGCCCATCTTCAACGGACTGCAATGGGACTTTCAGTCAGACAAATACTCGTTCACAACGCTGTTCTCCAGGGTGAACTACCCGGCCGCCAGCACCACAGGGGGCATTCCGGCCGAGCAGACGAACAACACGACCCTGATCGGTATGCGTGGAACGGCTCAGATAGGAGGATATGTCAGGGTAGGGGCCACCTATGTGAACGCCCATACCGCCCAGACGCTCTTGGAGAGCTTCCAGTCCAATCCACTTAAGGGAAACCTCACCACCTTCCAGAATTCGGAGAAGATTTCCAAGGTCATCGTTCGCCTGAGCGACGATTCTCCGGAGGACAACGAGGGTGGAGCTGCGCTTTATATGGACGACATCGTTGTACACGACATATACGGGCGCACGTGGAGGGGGAGCGAGCACGGGTTCTATTCCCTGAAGGAGGGGGGGTTCCAAAGGCCGGGGTACTTAGCGGCGGACGGCGATGAGGCCATCAAGCTTACCTATGACTTCACCGACCCTTCCTACACAGGCCCGGACCCTACCACCATAGATAAGGTAACTGTGGAGATGGTGCTGGCGAACGACTATAAGGTGGAGTGGACTTCGGACCGCCAGATCAACGCGAACGAGCAACCTGTGTTCCTCTTGGTGGACCGGGCGCCGGGGAACGTGAAGGACAACTCGAACCAGATCCTCAAGCGGTACGATTACGGCCTTCCTACGGGCATAGATATATACGGGGTCACCTTAGAGGTGAACGACTTTCGGGGGTTCAACATATATGCGGAGTTCGATAGAAACCGCCAGTACAGGCAATACCCCAACATAAACTTGGACGACCACGAAACTGCCATCACGACTGCGGACGCCTGGTATGTGAATATCTCCAAGTTAGCCTATCCGTGGTTCGTGTTTGGGGAGGTATACAACATCGATGACAATTACACTACCACGGCTTTTATGGCCAGCACTGCTGGGTTCATAGATTACGAGGATAAGTTCCATTACGTATACGAGCTGGTGGACGACAACGACGACCAGGACCGGACCCCCGACTGGCAGCGTGCGCAGATGACCCGGGCGGGGGACCAATATGTCTTTCCTGGATGGGATGAGAACAACGATTTCAAGTCCGATTTCAACGAAAACGACAACGACTACGCCCCGAGCCTGCTTCCCGACTACGAGGAACCCTTCCTCAGGTACAGCGTGGATAGGCCCGAGTTCCTCTTCGGGATAGATATGAACAACAATATGTGGGTGGACAGGTTCGAGAACGACGAAGAACCGGACTATCCCTATAAGAGGGACCGCAGGGGATATAACATATATGGCGGGGTGCATATAACGCCGGACGTCCGGCTTACGGTGGGACAGGTCCGGGAGAAGACCTTGGCCGAGAAGAAGAGGAATTTGACCAATTATCTGTTGTTCACCATGGAGAAGGACTGGCCGAGGATCGGGAAGTTCCGCCTCTTCCACAACCTGAAGCTGACCAAAGACAATATACCGGACAACCTGTTCCAGTGGACTCAGCCGCCCAACTCCCGGGGTATGATGGACCGGGTGCCGGACCCCTTGGCCGCCCGGGACACCTGGATCACTTCTTCCTACGTGGGTTTTACCTATACTGGTATACGTAATCTCAACATCATCAATAAATTAAAGTACGACTGGTGGCATCAGAGGAAGCCGGTGATGGACCTCCGGAGGGACTATCGGTTCTTCGGCCTGATCAACAAGGCGGACTATACCCTCTGGCTGTGGAAGCTCAGGGTCCAGCCCCGCATCAAAAACGAGTTCCGCAGGGAGGTCCCGGCGGACCCGACAAAGCCGGAGCGGAAGGAGAACACGCTTTTAGTCTTCCTGATCGGGAAATTCCCGGTGCTGCGCAAGAGCGATATCGAGTTAGGATTGGAGTACACGATATTCAACCAGTTGATGGACCCGGTTCCACCTGGACTCTCGGACGACTATACGGGCCTAGTGTTCGCCCTGCAGTTGACCAACCACGTGGACTACCTTGGATATAGGTTGACCACACAGGTCGGGTTCAGGGTGGACCGGAGGATGTATAAGGCGGCCACCAAGACGAGCACCACTTCCTTCGTTACAGTATATGCGGGAGCGGAGTGAGTCAGGGGTGGCCTCGCTGCGGGAAAACCGAGGACTTTATGTTCTCGGTTTTCTTTTCGGAGGCTCAAGATCCTAAGTTGGTGTAGGTTAGACCTGCCTTTGGATGTATATGCGACGTAAGGGATGGATTTGGCTTTCGGCCGTTGTCGGGGTGGCGTTGACCCTCCGGGTGATCTACCTCCTTCAACTGAGGGAGAGTCCGTTCTTCGATGTGCCGATAGTGGACGAAAGGACGTACCTCGAACAGGCCCAAAATATCGCCTCAGGAGAGCTGCTCGGAGGGGACAAGCCCTTCTGGCAGCCTCCTTTGTATCCTTATTTCTTGGCCCTGTTGTACCGACTCTTCGGGAGGAATTTCCTCTTCCTGAGGGGGTCTTCGCTGGTTTTGGGAGCTTTGAGCTGTGGGTTGGTCTTCATGATCGGTACGAGGGCCTTCGGGAGGTCGGCAGGTATCTTGGCCGGGCTTATGGCCGCTGCCTATGGGCCTTTTCTGTTCTTCGAGGGGATGTTGCTGCCCACTGCCTTGGGAACCTTCTTAGCCTTGGGGACGGTGGGGTTGGCACTTCGGGCGGAGAGAAGGAAAAGGTTTATCGTCTGGGGGATGGTAGGGGGGATTCTGGGTCTGGCGGCCCTTGCGGTAGGGAATACATTGGCTTTCTTACCCTTTCTGGCGGCATGGGTGTGGAGATGGGGGGGACCTCGGAGAGGGCGGCTGGTCCGGATCGGGGCGATCTTAGTGGGTGCGTCGGCCGCGCTCCTTCCGATCGCCATCCGGAACGGGCTTGTGGGTCGGGATTGGGTGCTGATCTCGTCCAACGTAGGGGTGAACTTCTACGTGGGGAACAACCCGGAGTACGAGCGCACGGTCAGGCTCAGGCCGGGGACCGAGTGGTGGGCCTTGACCGCCCAGGCCAAGGAGGCCGGATATACGAAGGCCTCCGAGCAATCCCGATATTTCCTGAAAAAGTCGCTCGCTTTCATCCGAAGGAAGCCTTTGGAATACATAGGGCTTCTGGTCCGGAAGGCATATCAATTCTGGCGAGGGGAGGAGATAAAGCGCAACCAGGACGTATACTCCTATCGGGAATTCACCCCGTTGCTCAAGGTGTTGCTTTGGAGACGGGGGATAGGGTTTCCGTTCGGCCTGGTGGGACCTTTATCTCTAATGGGCATAGGACTAGCCCTTACATATCGAAGGCGAGAACCCTTTGTGGCCTTATTGGAGGTCTTCGTCTTGGCGTTTTTCCTCTCGGTGGTGGCCTTCTTCCCATGCGGGCGTTATCGGGTCCCTTCGGTGCCTTTCCTCCTGATCTTCGCGGCCTACGGGATATGGTGGGTGTACGGCCGGGTGCGAGAGGGGAGGATACGAGCTTCAATTCTGCCGACCTCTGTGTTTTCGGCTTTAGTCTTTGCGGTGAATGTCGGTATGGCGGAGATGAGACCTGGGGAGAAGGCCGAGATGCACTACAACTTGGCCTACGCCCATGCCCAGCGTGGTATGTGGGCCAGTGCTACGGCGGAGGCCAGGAAGGCTGTGGCCTTGGACCCGGGATACGTCGAACCTCGGGAGCTGTTGGCCTCTTTGGCGGCACAGCGGGGGGCGTACAAGGACGCCATATCGGAATATCGGCAGGTGATAGAGATGAAGCCAGACCGTCTGGGAGCCAGGAGGAGCTTGGCGCACGTATACTTCCAGCAGGGACGGTACGGGGAGGCCATAGACCAGTATAATGCTATCTTGGCGTACAGCCCTCCGGACTCGCTGGATGTTTATGCGGAGTTGGGTTTGGCATATCTGAGGGCAGGGAGGGCCGAGGAGGCCATCTCGGCCTACAAGGCAGCTCTGATGGGGGATTCCACCCGAGTGGAGGTTCTGTTCGGGCTGGCCATGGCATACGGGGAGGAAGGTGAGTTCGAAAAGGCTATCTCCCTGTACGAGCGGGTTTTGACGCTCAGACCCGAATATGCTGAGGTTTGGAACAACCTGGGGGTTCTGTTCCTCAAAAGGGGGGGTTTTGAGGAGGCGATATCCCGGCTCAGGAGAGCAGTGGAGATAAAGCCCGACTACGTAGGGGCTTGGTACAATTTGACGACCGCCTACATCCGGACAGGGCGGTACGAGGATGCACTTTCGGCCTGTCAGGAGGTGGTTCACAGGAACCCTGAATACCGGGATGGAGAGTTGTTTAAGGACCTGGCGATGATATACCAGAGGTTGGGGGACCGGGATCGGGCACAGGAGGCGATGGCCAGATATCGCCGGTACGTCAACCGGAAAAAGGTGCAGGAGGTAGTCCGGGAGATTAAGTCCAAAATATCTCCAGATGTTGTACGTTAAGCCTTAAGTTAAGGGGGGAGGAGCTATGAAGAGAGGATTGTTCTATCTGGTGATCATCTGGACGTTGGCCTGGGCAGGAGAGGTCTACGGGGAGGTATACAAGTATACGCTCGGGGGGAAAGGAGGGGACCCTTGGGAGGAGGCGGCTTACTCCGATGAGACCGACCTGGTCGGGTACACGAGGTTTCCCGGGTCTTTAGAGCCCCTCTGGACGGATTCCACCTTTAACCTCGCCAGAGGAGTATACGAGCGGGGGGGGAAGGTGATCTTCGGCCACGAGTTCGGGGCCAGGCTGAAGGAGATGAAGAAGATAATAGACGGAAAGGCTAAGGCCTTGGAGAACATATACCAGTATATCGTGGACCCAAGGGTGCACCAGCGTATAGCCGGTTGGATCGATTTAGGGGGGCAGTTCAGGGTGGCCAGCACCAGGTTTTACACCCGCATCATAAAGGAGGGGCCGGACCCCTCGAAGTTCCCGGAAGGTTATTTGTTTTCAAGTAACTATATGCAGCAGTATTGGATATACATAAACGATGGGTCTAAGGAGAGCAGAGACGCCTACGGGAGGATAATCTGGACATTGGTCGAAGAGAACACCGAGAACAGGAGCGGTTATGTGCAGATCGACTTCGATCCCCCACGTCTTGTGCGCTACATAAGGATCCTGCCGGGATACCAGAACAAGTGGGAGGTGGCTGAGTGGGAGGTGTACGGGGCTGGATATGTGCCGAATGCCCTATATACTACGAAGCTTCTGGATGTACGGGAGCTTTCCGGAGGCAGGTTCGACAAGGCGAGTTGGGGATATATCGGGTGGAGTGGTGTCAACGTGAGCGACCCAGAGGCCCACCTGTTCATCCGGACTCGGACTGGGGACGACGATACCCCTTATGTATACTGGAGAATAACGGGGCACGGCACAGAGGTGCCGTTCTGGGAGGACGGGACGGAGATCACAAAGGAGGAGTATTACGGCCGTCGGTATCACATCTACCCGGACGGTAGGAAGGAGAAGCTGGAGATTAAGGAGAGGGGTAAAATCACGCGGGACTACGAGCATTGGAGCCCTTGGTCTGCGTTTTACCCATTCGAGGATGGGTTGAAGCCCGAGGGCACCAGGATCGCCTCCCCGGGCCCCAAGCGATACATCCAGATACAGATCCACTTCCTCCCGTCCCGCTTAGACGGCGGAAGGATCGATAGTCTGTGGTTCAGCTTCTCTGAGCCTGTGGCCCAGAATGTGGTCGCGGAGCTGGACACTGCAGAGGTTGAGCTCGGGACCACGCCGAAGTTCACCTATGCGGTCCGCGGTGAGTTCGGAGGTGGCGGTTTCATCGGGTACGATCGTTTGCGCGTTCAGACCCCGTTCCGGCCGGAGATATTGAAGGTGCGCCTGAGAGGACAGGTGGTGCCGGATGCGGTGGATACGGTGTATGCCGGTGGGTTCGTGGTTAAGTTCCCCAAGGTGAAAGGGGAGAACGAGGTGTTGGAGGTGGACTTCGAGTGTCCGGTTTTGCGCTACGGGCTGGAGTTTCCGGGTTGGGTCTGGGCCTCGGATGAGGAGGTGGTCGAACAGCGGGTGAACCCTGGGGATGCGGTGTCAGATTGGGGAAGCAATACTTTAACGGTGCGCACATCGGTCGAGGAGCAGCTGTTGGAAGAGATGGAGGTAGTTCCTTCGGTGGTGACACCGAACGAGGACGGAGTGGCGGATGTGGTGCAGTTTGGGTTTACCCTGTTGCACTTGACCGCTCCAGCCGAGGTATGGCTCGGGGTTTACAATCTGGAAGGAGGCTTGGTCCAGGAGGTGTATTCCGGAACCCTGGGCAGGGGGCAGTATCGATACGAGTGGAACGGCCGGGATGAGGATGGGGAGTTGGTGCCCCCTGGAGTATACCTGTATCGGATTTCGGTGTGTGCGGACGCTAAGACTGAGGAGCGGACGGGTGCCCTGACAGTGGTTTACTGATGCCAAGCTGGCTTTTGTTATTAGCTTATAGCTTCTTAGGGACGACAGTGGGGGCCTTGAGCGTTTCGTAGAGACCCCCATCAGGGTGGATTCTGAGGTGAAGCACCGCTTTCCTTCCAGCGGCCGGTACAGGGATGGTTGGGACGGAAGGGATGTCTGGTCCCCCCGGAAGTTTACTTGGTGCGGGTAGAGGTGCAAACCGACTCCGGGACTTCTGCTTCCGAAGTTAAGTTTCCCGCCTTTAGAATCTTCCCTCCTAAGATGGTCATCCAAGCTTTCCCTTTCAGCGATCTTCCTGCAAATGGGGTATTGCGTGCCTTGGAGTGGAATGACTTGGGGTTCACGGTCCATCTGACCTCGGGGTCCACGATGGTGAGGTCCGCCGGGGCTCCGGGGACGATCCGACCTCCCGGGACTCCCAGTATGCGGGCGGGACGGAGGCTCAACTTGGCGAGGACCTCCTCTGGTGGAAGTACCCCCCCCTCCACCAGTTCGGTCCAGGATACGCCGAGTGCCGTCTCTAGACCCACGACCCCGAAGGGAGCCTCGGACAGGGGACGGGCTTTCTCGGATGGGGTATGGGGTGCGTGGTCAGAGGCGATGGCGTCTATGGTCCCGTCGGCCAAGCCCCTGAGGACCTCCAGGCGGTCCTCCTCGGATCGGAGGGGAGGGTTCATTTTGGCGTCCGTCCCGTACTGGATCAGGGCCTCGTAGGTCAGGACGAAGTAATGAGGGGCGGTCTCGCAGGTGAGGGGGACGCCTCGGGCCTTGGCCTCCCTGATGAGGCGCACACTTCCCGCTGTGCTTACATGGGCGATGTGTATCGGAACTCCGGTCTCCTCGGCCAGGGCGATGTCTCTGGCGACCATACGCTCTTCCGCATCAGGGGGGATTCCGGAGAGGCCAAGGCTTCCAGCGATCCGGCAGTCCACGACACCCCCCGAGGAGAGGTCGGGGTCCTCTTCGTGGAGAATCATGAGGACCCCGACCTCCCTGGCCTTTTCGAGAGCCCGGCGCATAACCCCTTCGTGTGCTATGGGGTGGCCATCATCGGATAGGGCGACAACCCCTGCGGATTTCAGGGCCAGAAAGTCGGTGAGTTTCTTTCCTTTTTGGCCTTCCGTCACGGCAGCGATGGGATATACCCTGGCTGGGAGGCCTCGGGAGCGCATTTTAACCCACCGCACCAAGTAGGGGGTGTCCACTACCGGGGATGTATTGGGCATATGGGCTACAGCGGTAAAGCCCCCAGTCGATGCCGCCGCAGCCCCAGTGGCCAAGGTCTCCTTGTGGCCTCCCCCTGGCTCCCTGAGGTGGACGTGCATATCTATGAGGCCGGGGGCCAATATCTTCCCCTCCAGGTCCACCAAATTCCCAGGGAAAGGGGCCCGGCCTATCCCGGCTATGAGGCCGTCCTCTATCCAGAGGTCCGCCACATCGTCGAAACCACTCGCCGGATCTATTATCCTGGCGTTCTTGAGTATGAGCCGCATTTCAAAAATTTCTCCGCTACTATGTCAGAACCATCTTCAGGAGGGCCATCCTTATGTACAACCCGTTTTGGGCCTGGCGGAAGTAGGCCGCCCTGGGGTCTTCGTCCACCTCGGGGCTGATCTCGTCGACCCTGGGCAGGGGGTGCATTACGATTGCGTGGGGCTGCATCACATCTAAAAGCTCCCGATCTACGATATACACCCCCCGAGCCCTCTCGTAGTCCTCTATGCGGTCCCCGAAGCGTTCCTTCTGGATGCGGGTCTGGTAGATGACGTCCACCTTCGATGCCACTTCTTTTAGGTCTTCTTCTTCGTAGAAGGGGACCCTGTGGCGGGTTAAGTACTCTTTTATGTCCTCCTTCATCCTCACAACATCTGGGGCGACAAAGTAGATCTTGACATCTTTGTACTTGGCTAAGAGGTAACACAGGGAGCGCACGGTGCGGCCATTGGCCAGGTCCCCCACCATAGCTACGGAGATGCCGTCTATATGGCCTAGTTCTTTCTCTATAGTGTAGAGGTCCAGGAGGGCCTGGGTTGGGTGCTGTCCGGGGCCGTCGCCTGCATTGATGATGGGGACATTGGAGACCCTGGCGGCCCGTTCCGCCGCGCCGCTCTCGTAGTGGCGCAGGACGATGACGTCGGCGTACCCATCCACGATGCGTATGGTGTCCTCGAGGGTCTCACCCTTTGCGGCCGAGGAGAACTCCCGGGCGTTCTCAGTGCTGATGACCCGGCCTCCAAGCCGCATCATGGCGGATTCGAAGGATAGGCGGGTTCTGGTGCTGGGTTCGTAGAAGACAGTGGCCATCACTTTACCGGCCAAGATGTTCGAGCCTCCCTTGCGGGCGAGCTCTTCCATCTCCCTGGCCTCGGAGAATATGCGGCCTAACAACTCCCTGTCGAACTGCTGTGCCCGGATGACGTGGAACAAACGCATATACCCTCCTCTGTTGAGATGTCCCTTCCGGGTTTCAAATATACGCATTTCGAAATCACACACAAGGGGGTTCTGTGCATATCTGGTACTGACCCTGGCTTAGCGAGCCGGCCTTCAAGTGGAGCCCTATCCTCAACTACGTGCTGGCAGGCGAGACTAAGCGGCCCAACACGGACCGGAGGATTTTCGAGTTCACGCCCCTTCAGAAGGCCCATCCTGGATGGGCCGAGTGGTACAGTATGTGCGGGTGCGTGTGGGCCGTGCGGAGAAAGAGGAGGGGGCGAAGTGAGGAACTTCCTGGATCAGGAGGGGAACGTTCTGCGGGTATCCTTTAGAGGTGGCCTTCTATGACGTTCAAGGGAGGGAGATCAGGAGGTTCTCGGAACGCCGGGAGAGTGCGGCAGGCCGCTACCATATAGTTGGGTAATATATTAAGATTTGCCGTTGTGTCAAACTACAAGCCTTCCCCCCCGATACGCTTCTATATACTGCATACAGAATGGGTCCCGGCCCAGTAGAGCCTCGACGGCACAGATGTCCGCTATGGTCCCGCTGTCGGTGGGGTCCAATATGGCCGCATCGAGGCCCATGGCCATAGCCATCACCAAGAAATTCCGGTTGAGGAGCTTTCTGAGGGGGAGCCCAAAGGAGACGTTGCTCAGCCCGCAGATTATGTGCACCTCGGGGAACTCCTCGTGTATCAGACGCACGGCCTCTAAGAACGCCCTGCCCGCCTGGGGATCCGTTCCGACCGGGACCACGACCGGGTCCACGTAGATGTCGTCCAGAGGTACTCCGGCCTCTGCCAGCTTCCCGATCAGTCTCCTGGCCACCTCCACCCGCTCCTCGGCCGAGGAGGGCATCCCAGCCCTGGACATACACAAAGCTACCACTTTGGCCTTACGTTCCAATATCAGCGGTAGTACGGCGTCCATTCGACCCGGTTCTTCGGTAACGGAGTTCACCATCGGCCGACCGTTGCGGTGGCGCTCCAATCCGACCTTCATGGCCTCTGGGTTCGGAGTGTCTATGCACAGGGGCTTTTCCACCATCTCCTGCACCACGTCCACCAGCCATCCCATCAACTCCGCCTCCCCCTCCACGAAGGTTCCGCAGTTCACATCCACGAAGTCTGCTCCAGCTTCGGCCTGTCTACGGGCCAGCTTTTTTATGTAATCGGCGTCCCTGCGGGCTATCGCCTCCCCGACTTTCTTCCTGCTGGCGTTAATCAGCTCCCCTACCACCAACATCTTCGCTCCTTTCTGGTTATGCTTCCGGCCCCTCCGCGCTTACGAACCGGAACCGGTCGTCCAACTGAAACCGGCCGTAAGTATACTCCTCTCCCTCCGAAAGCTCCTCCACTAAAGCGTCGTTGCGGTAGACCTGCACCGGAAGGGACATCCCCTCCAGGGAGAGCCACAGCTGCCCCCGCACCTCTGGGTCCGAAGAGAGCCTTCGGAAGAAGAACCTCCGCTCCCTGGCGGTCCAGAGGTACCGGCACTCTACGACGGCGTTCCCTCCGTCCCCCAACCAGATCGAGAAGTTCCTGGTCATCACGTATCCCAAAACCACCAGCTTCCCCCTGGGCACCATCTCGGGAGGTGGATACCTCCCGGCCAGGATCCCGGGCAGGAAGTACTCCTCGGCGGCTATGAGGTCCGGCACGTCCTCGGGGTATCCGTGTCTCCACCGGCGGGGGTCTCCAGGGTGGCTCTCGTAAGGGTACACGTTTGTATACCCCAACTCCTGGGCCCTGCGGTAGTACTCACGGTTGAAGTGCGGTGGACAGACTGACTCCTCCTCGTCCCAGAAGAGGTAGAAGGCTGTGTAGGGGTTGTTGACCACCCCTAAGAGGCTGTTGCGGGCCATATATCTATCCGGGACATCCTGCGGATTTCCCCCGATGTCCACCTCCAGCTGTTCCCGGACCTCGGGATTCTCGGTGTGTTCGTACCAGTATCCATAGTCGCTCACCCCGAAGAACGAAACAGCGCAGCGGAAGAGGTCCGGAAAGCGGACCACGCACGAGAATACGTTCCCCCCGCCTCCACTGTACCCTACGATGTTGAGGTTCCTGCCGTCCACTCGGTTTCCGAAGCTCTCCTTGACGCAAGTTATAGCGTTGTATATGTCCATAACCTCCACCCCTCCGCTGTCCCGCCTCCCGTCCGAATCCCCGTATCCCCGCATGTCCGGAGCGGCTGCGAACAGGCCCTGTTCGGCCAGACGCTGGAGGGTGCCCGAAAGGTCTCCCCGACCACCTCG
>DTXA01000048.1 GCA_012962735.1 Candidatus Latescibacterota bacterium | reverse complement strand
TATTGGGGCTTCCCTCTCCGGCCACGCCATAGAGTGTCGCATCAATGCGGAGGACCCCCAACAGGGCTTCCGGCCGGCCCCGGGCATAATCACAGGATTCCACGCACCGGGAGGTCCTGGGGTACGGGTGGACACCCATATATATGCCTCATACCGGGTGCCTCCTTACTACGACTCGCTCTTGGCCAAGCTGATCACCTGGGGCCATACCAGGGAGGAGGCCCTAAGGCGGATGGAGCGAGCCTTAGAGGAGTTCGTGATCGAGGGGGTGCCCACTACATTACCCTTCCATCGGACGGTCCTACAGCACGCTCGCTTCAGAGAGGGCGATGTGGACGTCGAGTTCCTGGAACAATTGGGGTTTTAAAAGGGGGGATGGGTATGAGCGCTCCCAGGGGTCTTCTATATTCTGACGACCACATCTGGCTCATGCTCGAGGGGGACTTGGCCACCCTGGGCATCACCGATTACGGCCAGCGACAGTTGGGGGAAGTAGTGTACGTAGACCTTCCGGAGGTGGGGGAGTTCGTGGTGCGGGGGGAGCCCTTCGGCTCGGTGGGGACTGTGGAGGGGATATCCGAAGTGGAGCTTATCTCCCCAGTTACGGGGGAGGTCATGGAGGTGAACGAATCGCTGACCGAGGACCCCTTCCAGGTGAACCGGGACCCTTACGGGGATGGATGGATGATCAAAGTGCAGATGCACGATCTCGATGAGCTCGACGAACTCCTGCCAGCGGAGGAATACGAAAGCTTGACCACGTCATAGAGGCTCCCTCAGGTACGGCCGATCCTCTACCTCCTTTCCCTTGTCGTAGGACCCCAGCATCCTGAGGAAAGTGGCGATCTCGCTCAGGTGGTCCACTGCCCTCCTGCATCGTTCCTCATCCATACCGCCGTCGAAGTCCAGGTAAAACATATACTGCCAGGGCTTTCCCCGGATGGGCCGTGATTCTATCTTCATCAGATCTATGTCCCGCAGGGCGAACACGCTCAAGGCCCGGAACAGGGCTCCGGGGATGTTCTTGAGGGCAAATACTATGGAGGTCTTAGGGTCGTGGAGGTCACGGGCGGGCTCCCTGCCTATGGCCAGAAATCTTGTGAAGTTCTCACGGTGTTCCGCTATGTCGCTGACTAAGACCTCCATTCCGTAGTCCCGGGCGGCCTGGGCGCTGGCGATAGCGGCGGCGTCCTTCAATCCTCGTTCTTTCAGGAGCCGCACCGCCCCGGCAGTATCGTACACGGAAACGGGCTCTATCCCGCGCTCCCGGAGGAAGGCCCTGCACTGCTCCAGTGCCTGAGGATGGGAGTAGGCCCTCCTGACCTCCTCCAACCGCACCCCCGGCATGGCTATGAGGTGATGGACGATCCTAAGTTTCACCTCCCCCACGATCCATAAGGGATGCTCGAGCAACAGGTCGTAGTTGCGGTGGACGCTTCCAGTGAGGGAGTTCTCTATGGGTACGACCCCGCAGTCGCAGGTCCCCTCGGCTACGGCCTTGAAGACATCTTCAAAGGTCTCCGCCGGGGAAAGCGCCACCTCCCCGAATAAGGCCCGGACGGCCAACTCGCTGTAAGCTCCCAGTTCCCCTTGGAACGTCACCCGCATTTATATCTCTCTTGCGTCGATAGTACCGGCTGAAGCGCCTCACAATCTCTTCTTCCCTGGGAGAGCGGTCCTCTTTGAGCAAGACCTGGTAGAACTCCCCAACCGTCACCTTGGAGAGCACCTTTACATCCTCGGGGTCAAGGCCTCCCTCCCGGCCATGTTCCAAGATAGCTAAAAGCCGGGAAAGGGGAAGCCCGAAGAAGAGGTCCACCATCTCGGGGTCGAAGTGTGTCCCTGCGCCCTCCCGGAGTATGGAGAGAGCCTTCTTTATGGGCATCCGCTCCCGGTAGGGCCGCTCGGAGGTGAGAGCGTCGAACACGTCGGCCACGCACATCATCCGGGCTCCTCTAGGGATCTGTCCGTCACGGAGTCCCTGGGGATACCCAGTCCCGTCGTACTTCTCCTGGTGGGCGCCCGCGACCTCTGGCACCTCCCGCAGCTCATCAGGGAAGTAAATGCGGCTGAGGATCTCCTGGGTATATGCGACGTGGGCCTGGGCCTCCCGGTATTCCTCAGAGGTGAGCTTCCCGGGCTTGAGTAGGACCGCGTCCCTCACCCCGATCTTGCCGTAGTCGTGCAGGAAGGCCGCATATTTGTAGATCCTCAGCCGCTCCGGAGGGGTGCCGTCCAGCTCGGCCATAGCGAGCGTATACTGGGTCACCCTGTAGGAATGGCCAGCGGTATAGGGGTCCCGGGCATCTATGGTGGAGGCCAACGCCTCCATAAAGCTCCCCAGCATCTTCTGCAGGTCGGAGATGAGCTGGGCGTTGTCTATAGCCACAGCTGCCTGTGAGGCCAGGGAGCGCACCAACTCCTCGTACTCCTCCCGGAAGGGGACGACCTCGCCTTGGGGCGAGAGAGCGTTTATTAGCTGAAGCACTCCTATGGTTCGAGCTCTGTGGTCCTGCATGGGGACCACGAGCATGGACTTAGTGCGGTACCCGGTGAGCGCATCGTACCGGCGGGGCCCCTCGAAGTCGAACTCCCTCGAGGCATATACATCGGGGATGTTGACCACCTTTCCGGTGAGGGCGACATAGGCCGAGATGTAATCCGGCTTCAGAGGGACGGGCGGGAGGTCCAACTCCCCATGCGCCCCTCCCATCTGTACGGCTAAGGTATCGTTCTGGACGACTGCACATTCCAAGTGATCTCCCCGGACGAGGTACAGGGTACCAGCATCGGCCCGGGTGAACCCCCGGGCCTCCCGCACGATGCGCTCTAACAGCCGGCCTAAGTCTCGCTCGGCTGTGAGGGCGATGCCGATGCGGTTGAGGGCATGGATCTGTTCCCGCAGACGTCTTTCCTCTTCCTTCATCTTAGGGACACCGAAAAGCAAAGTGGGGGCGTATGGCCTTGGGGCTAATCACCCCCCGGAAGCCTCCCATTGAACCTGAAATGCGTCTTCCCCACCGTCGGCCTGGAGGACCCGTCCCCGACGGAGCCAGAGGATATGCCCCCCGCGGGACCATCGGAGCAGTATATATCCCCGGCATCCCCTCCCGGTCCAAACCTCCAGGGGAAAAGTGCCCCGTGGCCCCCGCTCCAGCTCGTATATTCGAAGTCCCGGGGGCAGGTCGAAGGCGGTCCAGCGGCCCTCTACTGAAAGCCCAGGAAAGAGCAGGGCCCGCACCTCCCCCAAGAGAGCATAACCCACCCCATCTCCCCAGACCCTCTCCACGCGGGCGCGCACGGCTAAGCAGCGGTCGGGGCGCCAGAGGACCTCCCCCCTCAATCCCCTCGAATGACCTGAACCCCTCGCCCGGAGCCTGACCTCCAAATGGCGCAGGGGACGCCCTCTTCCCTCCACCGTCCAAGAGGAGCCTACGGAGGGGATTTTATCGCCCGGAGAAGGGCGGTGCGACCGGTGTAGGTCCACGTACCCGGTGAAGTACAAACCTCTCCTCGGACGGAGGATGAGGCCCCAGGAAGCCCCGCTCCCTCCTTTTAACCCCGGATACCCGTACCCGGCCCCATAGGTGGACCGAAAGCCCGGACCGTAACGTCGCATCAGCAGCTCTGTCCGGAGCCCTTCGGCCCTGAGGACGACGCCGCCAGCACATGCGACGGCCTTTGAGTAGGCCATCTCCCCGAAGAAAAGGCAAACCCCCGCCCGAACGGCCCCGGACAGGGAGGCCATCCATCCGGGACCCCGGGCCCCGAGGATGCCGACCTGATGCCCGCCGGTGGACAGGGCCACCCTCGCCCCTGCCGTCCTCCCATCCCCATCGACCCCCCAGAACGAGGCCCACCGCACTGGTCCGGCCCTCCCCTCTAAGAGGCCTCCCCTGAGCGACGGCCCTTTGCCAGCTGCGTAGCCTACGGTCGTGCGAGGAGGACGGTATGCTCGGCCCGCCCCTTCGAACGAACGGGATATATAGCTGAAAATTAAGCCTTGGCCGAATCCAGGTCGGAAATCCCCCAAAAGCCCCTCCCAACGCCCCCGGGTCCAGGAGAAGTACCCCCCGAGCCGTACTTTCCTCCCCTTCGAACCTTCGGCCAGAACGGCCATCCGTGTCCTTTCCGAGCTGAGGTAGGCCCGGGCCCGACCCCCGAGGTCCTCCGTCAAGTTCATCCGAACCCTCCATCTCAGGGGGAAAGGTCGGCCGCAGGTCACATAGGGACGGATTCCGGCCAAAACCTCGGCATCCATCCCCTCCACCCTCAAGAGGTCCTCTACCTCCCGGAAAGGGCCGAGGCGTTCCCGAAGGCGTACGATTCGTCCTGCCAGCTCCTCGGAAAGCCCTGGCAGAAGGGCGAGTTGATGGGCATCTGCCCGGTTGAGGTCCAAAGGGCTCTCCTCTAAAGAGGACAACCACTCCTGATATCCCCGGGGGTTTTGCTCTACGGCCTCCTCCCCCGCCAGGACATCCCCCGCCAAAGCGAGCAACACCAACCAACCGCACTGGAAGTTGCGCACCACCGTCCCTACTGGGTGTTTTCCCCCACGATATGGATGCGTCCCCCAGACAGTTCTAATATGTAGGCGGCTAGGTTGGCCCCTTCCTCGGAAAAGCTCACTTCCCCAGAGGCTCCCCGGTACTCCTGCACCCCTGCGAGGGCCCTGCGGACCCCTTCCCGGTCCGGTCCGGCCCGCCCCAGGGCCTTAAGGACCAGAAGTGTGGCATCGTAGCTTAAGGCGTCCACCAGGCCGGGGTCCCGGCCGTAGCGGACCCGGTACGCCTCCGTGAACTTCCGCACGGCCTCCCCAGGAGCATCGGGGAAGTACACCGCTGAGAAAAGCGCCCCTTGGGCGTACTCCCCGATCGTCAGGGGCACCTGTGGGTCGTTCCACGCCTGGCCCCCCAGAAATCTGGTCCGGATGCGATGGAAGGCCGCCTGGGGGACTATCTGGAGGACCTCCTCGGTGCCCCCGGCCACCAGAAAGCCGTCTATGGGGACCGGAAGGGGGACCTCGGCTGTGTCCTCGTAAGCCACAAACCATTCATTTAAGGCGGAGTCCCCCCCGGCCGCCCACGCCTCGATGGCCCCTTCGGGGACCTCCAAAGAGGAGTCCTGAGAGGCCCAGGTACAGAACAACCCCCGAAGAGTGGTATCCGGAAGCGTAGCTGCGGTATCCGGACCGAGCTCGGGCAGGAATTCCTCGGAGAATATCCTCCAGAGAGCCTGAACCTCCTCCACCCACCTCCCCTTGAGCACTTCCCACCCGGCCCAGCGGATGCGGCGGCAAGCCTCTGAGAAATCCGTAGTTCCAGGGGAATACCATTCGACGGCGAGCATCTGGCCCCCACCCACCTCCACCGTTTCGGTGAAGCCTTGTGCCATCTCCCTTCCGTAGTCGTCCATAGATGCCAGGACCGCAAAGGTGCGCAGGCCGAATCCGAGGGCCGCCTCGGCGACCCTCCGACCCTGGAGGCGGGGGGAGAGGTTGAGCTGAAAGACGTAGGGACCTATGGATGCGAAGTCCTCTTCGGTGACAGTAGGTGCCAACAGGGGCAATTCCTTGGCATCTGCGAGGGCGGCGGCCGGGATAGCCGAAGAGGCGAACACCGGACCCACAACGGCCACGACTTCTTCCCGAGCGGCGAGGGCCTGGACCTCCTTAACTGTCCGGATAGGGTCCCCTCCGGTGTCCCTGTAGGTCAGTATGGCCCTCCTTTCCTCCGGGGGGAGAAGCTCGTAGGCCAGCTCGGCACCCCGGCGCAGGGCGTAGCCGAACTCCCGGTCCGGCCCTGTGAAGGGTCCCAGAAGGGCAATGCGTGGCGGCACCTCCTGGACTTCATAGCCCTCCAACACCTTTAACATGGCCTGGGCTCGTCTCCTTAGCTCCCCTCGTGCGAGCTGAATGGCCCTCCGGTAGTGCCGGGCCGCTCCCTCGAACCTCCCGATCCGGGCCCAACAGTGGCCAAGGAGGTACTCCACATAGGCGGTATAGGAACCTTGGGGATATCTGGATAGGAATTCCCTCAACACATCCCGGGCCCTGGAGTATTCTCCCATCCTGTAGAGGGCCTCAGCTTGCATCACCCAGGCGGCCTGGGCGGTCCGCCCCTCCGGGCCGACGGCCGCATCCCGGAATGCGGCTATGGCTTCCTCAAACTTTCCCTCCCGGTACAGGGCGACCCCCTCCTGGAACCGGATGTCCTGATCGGTAGACAGGGCGGCTGCCGCTATCCTGATGAGAAGCAAAATCCTATACATAGCCTATCCGAGAAATCCGGCCAGCACGATGAATAGATTCGCGAGCACCAAAAGCCCACCAAATAGCCACATCAGGAAGCTCAACCGTTTCTCCTGGGATTCGAACCTGGCGTCCATCTCTTTGCGGACGGCTCCGAGCTCCTGTAGGACCGCCTCGAAGCGCTGATCTTGAGCCTGAAATCTGTCCATCACCGCCTCGAACCTGGCGTCCATCTCTTTGCGG
>DTXA01000047.1 GCA_012962735.1 Candidatus Latescibacterota bacterium | reverse complement strand
TGGAGTACTTCTCCCCCAGTCAGGTGGGCTGGAAGGCGATGGAGAGCAACCTCTCCGACCTTGCGGCTATGGGGGCCGATCCTCAGTACGCCCTTGTAGGGTTAACCCTCAGATCGGACGCCACCGTGGAGCTTGTGGACGGCATCTACGAAGGATTGTACGCATCTGCGGATAGATGCGGGATGGAGGTGATCGGAGGGGACATAACCCACGGGGAGGTCATGGTGCTGGCCATCACCCTCATAGGCCAGGTAGATGAGGAAAATCTGTGCCTCCGTTCCTCCGCCTGTCCAGGGGACCGCATCTGGGTCTCAGGTTCTTTGGGGGGTTCGGCTGCCGGCCTCAAGCTCCTCCTGGAGGGGGTGGAGGGTTTCGAAGAGGTCAAAAGGAAACACTTGGAGCCTGTAGCAAGGCTCGATATTTCCAGGTCTGTGCGGGGTAGGGCGCATGCTATGGAGGATGTAAGCGACGGCCTTGCCTCTGAAGTTCGCAACATATGTATAGCCAGCGGGTGTGGTGCCGTGGTCTCCGGGGATAAGGTCCCGATAGATCCCGAAGTCCGAAGGGCGGCCGAGGTTCTAAGGCGCGACCCCTTGGACTGGGCCCTGTTTGGGGGGGAGGACTTCGAGTTGGTGTATACCGCTCCGGAGGGAGCCCGGATGCCGGGATACGAGGTGGGGGTTGTAACGGAGGGGGAGGGGGTGTACATAGAGCGAGGAGAAAGGAGGGAACTTCTAACCCGCTGGGGATACGACCATTTCCATTGTTCACTTTAGAGAGGCCCAAAAAGTATCCCAGCGAAGAACTTTTTGGGGTTATCGGGAGGACTTATGTCAGGTTCCAAGATAACGGTTCAGGACGGAAAGTTGGTAGTCCCCGACGACCCTATCATCCCCTTCATAGAGGGCGATGGGGTCGGCCCGGACATATGGAGGGCAGCCCAGCCGGTGTGGGACACGGCGGTGGAGCGGGCATACGGCGGCAGGAAGTTCATAGTTTGGAAGGAGGTCCCGGCGGGGGAGAAAGCCTACAGGAAGACGGGTCGGTGGCTTCCGGAGGAGACCCTTCAGACCATACGGGAACATATCGTGGCGGTCAAGGGACCCCTCACCACCCCGGTGGGCGGGGGATATCGGAGCCTCAACGTCGCCATCCGACAGGCCCTGGACCTTTACGCCTGCATTCGGCCCATAAGGTATATAAAGGGGGTGCCGAGCCCTCTGAAAGAGCCCTGGAAGGTGGACCTGGTGATCTTCCGGGAGAACACCGAGGATGTGTACGCCGGGATAGAGTGGCCGTCTGAAAGCGAGGAGGCCCGAAGTATCCGAGATTTCCTCGGAGAGCGCTTCGGGGTATGGGTGAGGGAGGACGCCGGGATAGGGCTGAAGCCCATTAGCAAGTTCTGCACCCAGAGGCTGGTGCGCAAGGCCATAAATTACGCATTAGAGCATGGACGCAAAAGTGTGACCCTCGTTCACAAGGGCAACATAATGAAGTACACCGAAGGGGCGTTCCGGGACTGGGGGTACGAAGTGGCCCGTGAGTTCGGGGACAGGGTGGCCTTCGAGTCGGAACTCTGGGATGGGCCGCTGGACGGCGTGGTCCTGTTGAAAGACAGGATTGCGGATAGTATGTTCCAACAGGTGCTGTTGCGGCCCGAGGAGTACGACGTAATAGCCACTTCAAACCTCAACGGCGATTATCTCTCCGACGCCTGCGCGGCCCAAGTGGGAGGGCTCGGGATGGCGCCGGGGGCTAACGTCGGGGATTTCTCGGCGGTGTTCGAGCCCACACATGGGACAGCCCCGAAGTATGCGGGGCTGGACAGAGTGAACCCCAGCTCCTTGATCCTTTCGGGCGCGATGATGTTGGAGTACATCGGATGGAAGGAGGCGGCGGACCTCGTGGTGAGAGCATTGGAACGAGCTATATCCGAAAAGAAAGTCACCTATGACCTGGCACGCCAGATGGAGGAAGCGACGCTTCTGAAGTGCTCTGAGTTTGGGGAAGCGGTTATGGAACATATATAATCCTCTGGAGCCTGAGGAGAGGGTAGATATGCACTTCTTCAACTACAGAGGCGATGTGCTCTTCGCAGAAGAAGTGGACTTGAGGGCCCTGGTCGAGGCGGTTGGCACCCCCACCTACGTGTACAGCTACCGGACCCTGAAGCGCCATTGTACGGCCCTGCACAGGGCGTTCGGGGACCGGCCGCACCTGACCTGCTATGCGGTCAAGGCGAACGGGAACCTCGCCCTTCTGAGAACCTTGGCCCGGGAGGGCATAGGGGCGGACATAGTCTCCGGGGGTGAGCTTTTCAGGGCCAGGGCTGCGGGGTTCCCAGGGGAGCGGATTGTGTATTCGGGTGTAGGAAAGACCGAAGCGGAGATGCGTTATGCCCTCGAGGAAGGTGTTATGTGCTTCAACGTGGAGTCCCTGCCGGAGCTCGAGATACTCGACCGTGTCGCCGGGGATATGGGGGAGGTGGCTCCGGTGGCCCTCCGGGTGAACCCGGACGTGGACCCGAGGACCCATCCCCACATCGTTACAGGGCTTAAGGAGAACAAGTTCGGCATAGCTTACGAAGACGCCTTAGACGCATACCGGATGGCCGCCTCCCTACCTAACATAAAGGTGATAGGGGTGGACGCCCATATCGGCTCCCAGATCACCTCAGTGGAGCCCTTCGTGGAGAGCGTGCGGAGGCTCGCGGAGCTGGTGGAGAGGCTTGGGCATGAAGGCATGGTTTTAGAACACATAGACATAGGTGGAGGGCTGGGCATAAGATATCGGGACGAGAGCCCGCCCGAGCCTGAAGAGTGGGTCGAGGCCATCCTGCCGGTGCTGGAACCTACGGGGCTTAAGGTCATCTTCGAGCCTGGGAGGTCCCTGGTGGGAAACGCCGGGATATTGCTCACCAAAGTGTTGTATGTCAAGGAGACCTCCTATAAGAACTTTGTGGTCGTGGACGCAGCTATGACCGACCTTATCCGGCCGGCCCTGTACGGCGCATACCACGAGGTCCTGCCGGTGGAGCGGAGGGGAGAGGGGGAGATGGTGGCCGACATCGTGGGGCCGGTATGCGAGTCGGGGGATTTTTTAGCCAAGGACAGGAGCATAGAGCGACCCAGGCAGGGGGACATATTAGCCGTGATGTCAGCTGGGGCCTACGGCTTCGTGATGTCCTCCAACTACAACGCCCGTCCACGGCCAGCGGAGGTCTTCGTCAAGGGGAATAGGTTCCAGGTGGTGCGGGAGCGGGAGTCGTACGGGGATCTGGTGAGGGGGGAGCGGTTCTTATATATCTCAAATTAGAAAGGGGTCCCCAAAGCGAAGAACTTTTTGGGGCTATATGATATAGGAGGTGAGGGATGGGCATATCGTTTTCCAAGATGAGCGGGGCTGGGAACGACTTCGTTGTCTTCGATAACAGGGATGGAAAGGTCGAGGAGTATCCCGAGTTCGTAAGGAAGGTCTGCAGGAGGAGGCTCGGGATAGGGGCCGATGGGGTTATGTTCGTCGAAAATCCCGCACGACCCGATGTCGACTTCCGGATGAGGTACTTCAACTCCGATGGGAGCGAGGCCGAGTGCGGGAACGGTGGGAGGTGCATAGCCCGTTTCGCATACCTCAAGGGCATAGCCGGGCCCTCTATGTCGTTTGAAACCATGGCAGGTGTGTATCGGGCGAAGGTGGAGGACGACAGGGTCATATTGGAGATGCTGCCTCCTAAGGATATAGTTCTGCAGTTCGAGCTGAACTTGGGGGACCGGGAGATCGTGGCCAACTTCGCCGATACTGGAGTTCCACATGTGGTCGCCTTCGGAGGGGATGTGGACAGGGTGCCGGTCAGGGAACTTGGGAGGCGGATAAGGGAACACGAGATGTTCGCACCGGCTGGGACCAACGCCAACTTCGCCCAGGTTATAGACAGGCACACCGTAAAGCTCCGCACCTACGAGCGCGGGGTGGAGGACGAGACCCTCGCCTGCGGCACAGGAGCGGTGGCAGCTGCGGTGTTGGGGACTATGTTGGGCAGGGTGGACCCGCCGATCTCCGTGATAACCCGGAGCGGGGTTGTGCTCACGGTGCACTTTAAACGGGAAGGGAAGGTCGTCCGGGAGGTGCTCTTGGAGGGGGACGCTGTGCTTGTGTTCGAAGGGGAACTTTCGGACGAGTGGCTGGGGGATGTGGACCGTTAGTCTCGTACTTTCGGCCTGGATCACAGGATACGCCCTGGAACTCGGCACTGTGCCCCAGGCCCCCAGACCGGAGGTGACCGCCCTTTTGGACAGCGTAGATGTGAGCCGGATGGAACGGCTACTGCGCCCCCTGGTCTATCGGGATACCACTCTTCCATACGATAACTCCCTTGCCAACCTCCGCAACCGCTACGCCCTCAACCCGGCGACCTTTGATACTCTGCACGGCGTCCCCGCATACCTCAGGCGGCTCCTTCGGGAGGCCCTCCCCGAAGCTCAGGTGCGTTTCCTGCCCTTTCGCCACAAGGAGGGCCCCGTACTTTACAACATCTCCGCCATCCTTCCTGGAGAGGGCCTCGGTCGTTTCCTTCTGACCGCCCACTACGATGCCATCGTGCGTGAGGACCCGGATTCGGCCCTCTTGCGCACCTTCGGTTCGAATTGGGCGGATGCCTTAAAGGATACCCTGAACCCCGTACCCACGCCTGGGGCGGACGACAACGGCTCCGGAATTATGGCGGTCATAGAGGCTGCCAGGTGGCTCTCCCGCTTGCGCCTTCCCTGGTCCGTGGAGGTGGTGCTGTTCTGCGGGGAGGAACTGGGCCTCTGGGGAAGCGAGGAGTACGTCAGGACGGCCGCGAGACGGGAGGATACGATCTTAGGGGTGATCAACGTAGATATGATCGCCGGCAACAGGTTCTACAAGTTGGACATCGTGGCCAACCCCTCCTCCGAACCCCTGTTGGCCCTGTTCGCCGATGCCAACCGCATCTATGGGATCGGCTTGGACCTAAGATGTGTCGTAGACCCCGCCGTAACGTACGGCGACCATGCCTCCTTCTGGCGAAGGGGTTACCGGGCCGTTCTGCTCATAGAGCACTACAACCCCTGGCGGGACGACCCCCAGGGGTACTACCGCAGGAACAGGGCGTTCCATACGGTCTACGATGTAATGGATAGCCTGAACTTGCGCCTGTGGAGGAAAGAGACCCAGCTTCTGGTGGCCGCCCTCGGGCAGTTCGCCCTTCCTCAACCTGACGCTGTTCCGGACCTGGTGGTCTGGTCCAGGGGGGTGCGCTTGAACCCCTCCGGAGACACCTTATGGGTTTCCGTACAGAACCTCTCCAACTCTCCTTCCGGCCGGACGGCGTTGGAGCTTTGGAGGTGCGGCCCCGACTCGGCCTGTTTTGAGGAAATCTGGAGATGGGTCATTCCTTCCGTCGCCCCCTGGGGGACTTACACATCGGCCGCACCCTGGCCGTACTGGGGGGAAGCTTTGGTATCGGTGAAGGTGGACCCGGATGACTTCGTGGCTGAGGTCCACGAGGACAACAACCGGGCCTACGCCCGGTTGCTCCGCAAGGGGGAGGCCCTGCGCTTGGTGGAGGCCTTCCCCTATCCGAACCCCTCCGAGGGCCCTGTGCACTTCCTCTACAACCTCACCCGCCCGGGAAGGGTATGGCTGGAGGTCTTCACCGGGATGGGAGAGAAGATATGGGAGGCGACCGAAGACCAGCGACGGGTAGGCCGCAAGGAGCTACTTTGGCCCGCCAGAGTGCCCCCGGGGCTTTATCTGTTCCGGCTTTCGGCTTACGATAAGGGGGCTTCCTCCCCTTCCGACGTGCGCTGGGGCAAGGTGGCGGTGGTGCGATGAGAATTGGTCGGCCCGAGGAAGGGACCCCAAAGAGCATCCCAGCGAAGAACTTTTTAGGGCTATAAAGGAGGTGGAGTATGGCTAAGAAGGCCTTCGTGGTCGTCGATATGCTCAACGACTTCGTGCGGGAAGGGGCTCCCTTGGAGGTCTCTAAGACACGGGAGGTGCTTCCCAACATCCGGAGGGAACTGGAGAGGGCCCGGAGGGAGGGCATGCCCGTGATCTACCTCTGCGATCGACACAGGCCCGACGACCCGGAGTTCAAGGCATGGCCTCCACACGCCGTGGTAGGTACGGATGGGGCGGAGGTGGTGCAAGAGTTGGCCCCGCAGGATGGAGATTTGGTGATCCCCAAGGTCAGCTACTCTGGCTTCTTCAGGACCGACTTAGAGGACAGG